>JAAYXG010000334.1 GCA_012516015.1 Lysobacteraceae bacterium
AGCGAGATCGTGCCGGTCGGCGCGATCGAGCTGTGATGCGTGAAGCGCGCGCCGACTTCGGCGAGCTCGTCGACGAGCGCGGGATTCGCTTCGGCGACGCGCTGCATGTAGCGGCTGTACTTCGCGTGCAGGATGCGGCCCGGGATCTTCTGGCCGACTTGCCAGCCGTCCTTCGCCATCTCCGGACGCTTTCGCAGCATCTCCGGCGTCACTTCGAACTCTTCGAGCATGATCGGCGCGGGGCCTTTCTCGCGCGCGAGCTCGAGGCCCGCTTCCCAACCCGCGAGCGCCATCTCGCGCGAGACGTTCTGCGTGAACGCGACGGCCTGCTTCGAGCCGTAGCGCATGCACATCATCGTGATCGCGGAGCCGAGCCCCAAGAAGCCCATGCCGTGGCGGCGCTTGCGCGTGATCTCATCGCGCTGCTGCCCGAGCGGCAGGCCGTTGATCTCGACGACGTTGTCGAGCATGCGCGTGAACACCTTCACCGTCTTGCGGAACTCTTCCCAATCGAAGCGCGCGTTCTCGGTGAACGGATCGACGACGAAGCGCGTGAGATTGATCGAGCCGAGCAAGCACGAGCCGTAGGGCGGCAGCGGCTGCTCGCCGCATGGGTTCGTCGCGCGAATGTTCTCGCACCACCAGTTGTTGTTGAGCTCGTTGACTCGGTCGATGAGCACGAAGCCGGGCTCGGCGAAGTCGTATGTCGAGGACATGATCACGTCCCACATGCGGCGCGCCGGCAGCGTCTTATAGATCTTGCAGCAGACGAGGCCCGAGTCGTTCGTGACGTAGCCCTTCGTCGTCGGCCACTCGCGCCAGATGTACTTCGAGGTGTCGTGCAGATCCTCGCCTTCGACTTCGCGCGCGGTGACGGGGAACGCGAGCTTCCAGTCGTCGTTCCTCTTCACCGCTTGCATGAACTCGTCGGTGACGAGGAGCGACAGATTGAACTGGCGCAGGCGCCCCGCTTCGCGCTTCGCGCGAATGAAGTCCATGACGTCGGGGTGACCGACATCGAACGTGCCCATCTGCGCGCCGCGGCGACCGCCCGCCGACGACACTGTGAAGCACATCTTGTCGTAGATATCCATGAACGAGAGCGGCCCGGAGGTGTAGGCCCCGGCGCCAGAGACGTATGCGCCCTTCGGGCGCATCGTCGAGAATTCGTAGCCGATCCCGCAGCCGGCTTTGAGGGTGAGGCCCGCTTCGTGGACCTTCGCGAGAATGTCATCCATCGAGTCGAGGATCGTGCCGGAGACCGTGCAGTTGATCGTCGAGGTCGCGGGCTTGTGCTCCTGCGCGCCGGCGTTCGACATGATGCGTCCCGCCGGAATCACGCCCTTGCGCAGCGCCCAGAGGAAGCGCTCGTACCACTCTTCGCGAACGTCCTCGCGTTCCACGTCGGCGAGCGCACGCGCGACACGCTTGTAGGTGTCGTCCATCGTGCGGTCGATCGGCGTTCCGTCCTTCGCCACGAGGCGATATTTCTTGTCCCAGATGTCGATCGACGCTTCCTGAAACGGGATGCTGTTGACGTCCATGGGCTCCAGTTTGATAGCGGTCTTCATGCCGGTACTGAACTCCGGAATTTCGGCGGGTTCTCGATCTGCCTGACGAGCGCGCCCTCCCTATTTAGACGCCGTTCGCCAGCTCCTATCCTGACCAACGCGGCTCGCGATCTCGAGTTGTTCTGGCCCCTCGGAGGCGTCCGCCAGGTTCGTTTCTTCTTCTGATCGCAAGACACAACATATTGTGTCAGGAGCAAAGCCT
>JAAYXG010000335.1 GCA_012516015.1 Lysobacteraceae bacterium
CTCCTCTCCGCGGGCGCCTTGCTGCTCCGCGGACTGCGTAATCGCGGAGAGCGGCAGATGCTCGCCGAGCTTCGCGAACAGCGTGCGCTCCTCATCGTCGAGGTGCGCCAAGTACGCGCTCAGAAAGCGATTCCAATCGAGATGGAACAGCCGGAGGGCGGAACGAACGTCGGGCGAGATGGGATCGAGTCGAGCCGCCGCGTAGCGAAGACTTTCGAGCTGATCGTCGAGTCGCCGATGATCGCGTGCGAGCCGCTCCGCGAGAGCGGGCTCGGTCGCTCGGAGCAACGGTGCGACTCGAACGTCCTCCTGTTGCGCGTGGCTTCGTAGCAGATCCGCGAGGCGCTCCAGCTCGGCCCGGATGTCGGAGACTTGTTCGGGCTCCGCTCGGAACAAGCGCTCGGCGAAGTCGAACATTTCGCGGCGGATGAACTTGTGAATGACCGTGAGGGCATTGGGCGGCATGAGGCAGCTCCCTGGTACAGCGATTGCCGCGCAAGATAGAATTTAAAGTGCACTTGAAGTCAAGCCTCGACTTACGATGGATACGCTGACGATCGGACAGCTTTCGCGACGCAGCGGCGTGGCAACGTCCGCCTTGCGGTTTTATGAAGAGAAGGGCCTCATCTACTCGGAGCGGACAACCGCGGGCCACAGGCGCTATCCGCGCGCCATCCTGAGACGCGTCGCCTTCATCGTCTTTGCGCAGCGCGTGGGACTGACGCTGCGGGAGGTAAGGGCCGAGCTGCGCAAGCTCCCGCGGCACGACGTACCGACTCAGGCGGACTGGGCGAAGCTATCGAGCACGTGGAAGCGCAAGATCGACGAGCGTATCGAGGAGCTGCAACGCATGCGCTCGGGGCTCGAACAGTGCATCGGTTGCGGCTGCCTATCGCTCAAGAAATGTCGGTTCGCGAATCCGAGCGATCGGGCGAGCGCACAGGGCAGCGGCCCGATCGCCTGGACCCGCAAGATGGGGACGATGTGATCGTCTTCACACAGCATTCATCGCGCCGAAAGTACCTTAGCGACGCGCCGCATCGGGGCGCATGTCGCCGCGGAGTGCCGTATGGGCGTTGAACGAACGAGGTTGGCGTCTGCCGTGTTGCTGATTGCTTCGGTCGCAATCGGCGGCTGCGCCACGATGAGCGAACAGGAATGTCTCACCGTCGATTGGCGCACGATCGGTTACGAAGACGGCGTGGCGGGATACTCCGGAGATCGTATCGGCCTGCACCGCAAGGCCTGCGCCAAGCATGGCGTGACGCCCGATCTGGCAAGCTACCAGCAAGGTCGCGAGGCGGGTCTGCGCGAGTATTGCGTGCCGGCGAACGGATTCCGCTTGGGTGCACAAGGCGCGAAATACCACGGTTTGTGTCCTGCGGATCTCGACGGTCCGTTCACTACCGCCTATGAATCGGGTCACCACCTCTATACTCTGCGTGCTCGCGTCGAGGACGCCGCCTATCGGCTCGGCGCGAAAAGAAGCGAGCTCGAGAGCATCGAGAAAGACATCGTCCGCCAGTCCGCTTTAGCGGTGAGCAGCGACGCGTCCGCCGACGAACGCGCTCAAGCCGTCGTGGACGTGAAGCGCCTCGCGGAGCGCTCGGGAAGATTGAAGGAAGAGATTCAGCAGCTCGAACGGGACAAGGCGGTGTTCGAGCGAGATCTCGAAGACTATCGCGCGACGCTGGCTTATAGGCTGTGAGCGGACCTTACCGCATCCGACTACTCGTCGGAGCGTGTCGCTTCATCGCTCGCGCCATCGAGCGTCTGTTGCCGTCGTCGGTTTTTCGTTTCAAAGGCTCTCGAGGCAAAGCCCAGATCCAATCGGTTTTCCGGTTCATTCCCCACCGCGACTAGCGGCTATCAGCGATAGACATCGAGGACGATCCTCGACGTAGCTCGTGCGCAGGTTTCTGGCACAATCGCGGAGATCCCATGACACTGGAGTAATAGATGTACGGGTTCCGCGCTGTGCTCGCGTGTTTGTGTGCGCTCGGCTGGTCGAATGCGAGCATCGCGCAGCAGTTCGATGTCTTGCTCTTCACGAAAACGGCAGGCTGGCATCACGATGCGATCAACGCCGGCGTGAATGCGATCGAGCACTTGGGCAAGAAACATCATTTCAGCGTCTTTTGGACCGAGAATGCCGATCTCGTCTTCAAGGACGAGGTGCTCGCCAAATACGAAGTCGTCGCGTTCCTGCTCACGACCGGCGATGTATTGAACGATGAGCAGCAGGCCGTGTTCGAGCGGTTCATTCGTTCCGGAAAGGGGTTCGTCGGGGTGCACAGCGCGAGCGACACCGAGTACGACTGGGATTGGTACACGGCAATGGTCGGTCACATGTTCAAGGGGCATCCCGCG
Source organism: Lysobacteraceae bacterium (assembly GCA_012516015.1). Classification (GTDB taxonomy): domain Bacteria; phylum Pseudomonadota; class Gammaproteobacteria; order Steroidobacterales; family Steroidobacteraceae; genus Steroidobacter. The sequence goes on from JAAYXG010000335.1 coordinate 2,371, forward strand.
ATCCAGACCGCGACGGTCAAGGTCGAGAACCCCAACTTCCCGGGCATGGACCGTTTCGCGCCAAGGTTCTTGTTCACGGACGAGTGGTACGAGTTCGACGGCTCACGCTCCAAGAACCTCAGTTATCTGCTTTCGATCGATGAGTCGACCTACGAGACGACGCCGGTGCGCCGTAAGGAGGCCGAGGCAGCGCCGTTTCATCCGTTGAGCTGGTATCAGGAGTACGATGGCGGACGAGCGTTCTACACGGCGCTTGGACATGTGCCGGAGTCCTATACCGATGAGAATTTCCTCCACCATCTCTATGGAGGCATCTACTGGGCCGCGACCGGACGAGGCTTCAAAGCGCAGTGAAATGCGCGGGCCGCTGCTGACCTCGGAGGTTCACGAGACATTACTAAGGGCTTGCGAGGACGGTGCGATCGAGGTCGCGTGTTCGCTCGACCTCGATCGCACGCAGACGCGCGTGCGGGTGCGCGCCGGCAGTTGGGAATGGCAGGAACGCTGTTATCCCTACCTGGAGCGGTGCAAGGACCGCACGATCTACTACTGGTCGGGCGAGCGCTTCGAGCCGGCGGCGCGTTATGCGGGATCGTTGATCAAGCTCGTGCCCACGTCGTGGGGCGCGCCGACGTTCGAGATCGACGGCATCAAGATGCTGCCCACGCTACGTGTCTCGCCCTACGAGGATGCGCGGGAAAAGGTGTCGCTCGTGCGACCGGCGGGCAAGCGGGTGCTCGATACGTGCGGCGGTCTCGGCTATTTCGCCGCGTGGTGCCTCGATCTCGGTGCGGCCACCGTCATTTCCTATGAGCGCGACGCGGCGGTGATCTGGCTGCGCGGTTTGAATCCCTGGTCTCCGGAAGGTAGCGGCCAGGCGGATGCGCGGTTGAGCCTGATACAGGCGGATGTGCTCGAGCACATCGGATCTCATCCCGCCGCGTCGTTCGACGTCGTGCTGCACGATCCGCCGCGTTTCGGCATCGCCGGGGATCTCTACTCGCAAGACTTCTACGACGCACTCGCGCGCGTGCTGAAACGCAAAGGCATGCTGTTCCACTACGTCGGTACGCCCAACAAACTGACGAGCCGCCGCGACGTGCCGACAGAAGTCGCGAGGCGTCTCCAGCGCGCGGGCTTCAAAACGCGCATGGTCGGCGACGGCGTGCTAGGCGTGAAGGCGAGATGAAGAACGACGCCTTCGGCTATTCCTCCGGCCTTCGCCAGAGCCAAATCGCGACGATCAACATCGCGCCCGGCGCGCCGATCCTTAGCCAGAGCGGGACGGATGCGAACTGAAGCGCGATCGCGCTCGCGAGCATCATCAGGCTTGCGGCGATCTTCGGTCGGCGCGGTATTGCCCGACGCTCGCGCCAGCGTCGAATGTGCGGTCCGTATTTGTCGTGCGTGAGCAAACGCTGCTCGAGCGTGGGCCAGCCTTTTCCGCCGGCCCACGCTGCGACGATTAAGAAGGGCACGGTGGGCAGCACCGGCACTGCGATGCCGACGAGGCCGACCAACAGCGCCGCGAGCGCGCCGGAGCGCCACAGAATGATGTGCGAAAGCCGGAGCATTCCCGCCATTTTATGCCGTGCGGAGAACAGGTGTATCTACTCGGTCGCACCGTGGTGTCCAGCATCGAAACGACGCGATCTCTGCGTCGTGCTCCGGTTTTCGGGAGAATCGTTCGCGCACGGCGGATATTTGGCGCGGGAATCGCGTTACGTGAGTATGCAAGACTCACGTGAACCCGCCGCGCTGCGCGCGGCGCTGCAATACGTCCTCTCGAGCGAAATGCCCTCGGAGCACAAGACGGTTCTGATCGAGGCGCTCACGCGTGCGCTCCGTGCGGAGGACTCAGCGCGCACGGCGCGCGAAGCCGCGGCAAGCGCGCGATCCGAGTGGAGCGCTGGCGAGGTTCGGGTGCTCGAGCAGCGCCTCGCTGGCAGGGTGGCGAAAAGCTGGCAGGATGCCGATGAGCAACTTTTGCAGCTCGCCGGCGAGCTGCAGCGAACCGTGGAGGACGTCCGCGACAAGGCGCTCGAAGTGGGTGTCGGCGCCGGGGTCGATTATCGGCTCGCGAAAAAGCGCAAAGCTTCGGAAGAGGATCGATAAAGGCGCGGGCCGCGCAACTTTTCGTTCCGATTCGTCCCGAGTCTCGAGGAACTCGGTAACATTCGAATTCCTGGCAGGCCGTAGTCTACCGATCATGAGCCACGATCGAGCCGCGCTGTTCACCGACCTCTATGAGCTCAAGATGCTCGAAGCCTATCTCCGAGAGGGGATGACGGAAGAGGCGGTCTTTACCGTTTTCGTGCGGAGGCTGCCTCCGAGCCGCAACTTCCTCCTCGCCTGCGGGCTCGAGATCGTGCTCGACTATTTGGAAAATTTGCGATTCGACGACGCGGAGATCGAGTATCTCGCTTCGCTCGGCCACTTCTCCCGGCCTTTGCTCGACTCGTTGCGCACGTTTCGCTTTCGAGGAGAAGTGCGCGCCGTCGCGGAGGGCACGCCCGTCTTCGCAAACGAGCCCATTCTCGAGATCCGAGCGCCGATCGCGCAGGCGCAAATCGTCGAAACGTTCGTCACGAATCAGATTCATCTGCAAACGCTGCTCGCCTCCAAAGCGATTCGCGTGGTGCTCGCGGGGCGAGGCAGGCCCATCGTCGATTTCGGAGCTCGGCGTATGCACGGGATCGATGCCGCAATGAAAGCTGCGCGCGCGTTCTATATCGCGGGTGTCGAATCGACCTCGAACGTGGCCGCGGGGCAGCGCTACGGTCTACCGGTCGCCGGCACGATGGCGCACAGCTATGTCCAAGCGCACGACGACGAGCGCGCGGCGTTTCGTGCGTTCGCCGACACGTATCCGGATACGACTCTGCTCGTGGATACCTACGATACGCTCGAAGGCGTTCGCCACGTGATCGCGCTCGCACGCGAGTTGGGCGAGTCGTTCAAAGTCGCGGCCGTGCGACTCGACTCCGGCGATCTCGGCGAGCTCGCGCGCCAGAGTCGCAAGCTCCTCGACGCCGCGGGACTCGAGCGCGTCAAGATCTTCGCGAGCGGCGGCCTCGACGAGCACGTCGTCGCGAAGCTGGTCGACGAAGCGCCGATCGACGCGTTCGGAGTCGGGACCAGCATGGGCGTGTCGGCGGACAAGCCCGATCTCGACATCGTCTATAAGTTGGCGGAATATGCCGGGCGCGGTCGATTGAAGCTCGCGGCGGACAAGCCCGTGCTCCCGGGTGCGAAGCAGGTCTTTCGTTTCGAGGAGGGCGGCGTTGCCGTGCGGGACGTGATTGCGCGTGCCGACGAGCGATCCGCGGGCAGACCGCTGCTCGAGTGCGTCATGCGCGAGGGTCGACGACTCGATTCGGCGCGCCGCACATTGCAGCAAGCACGCGACCATGCGCGCGCGGAGATCGAGCGGTTGCCCGCTCCGTTGCGCGCGCTCGAGCCGGTACCGCACCCATATCCCGTCGAAGTGAGCTCGGCGCTTTCGCAGTACCAACGAGAGCTGCAGCTCGACATCGACCATCGATCGAGGGGTACTCAATGACCACGACGACTCGCATGCAAGCCGGCGATGCACTGCTCATCGTCGACGTTCAGAACGATTTCTGCCCGGGCGGCGCGCTGCCCATCGCAGAAGGCGACCGCGTCGTGCCCGTGCTCAACGATTGGATCGCCGCCGCGAAGGCGGCGGGCGTGCCGGTGTACGCGTCGCGCGACTGGCATCCGGAAGGGCACATCAGCTTCAAGGAAAGCGGCGGGCCCTGGCCGCCCCACTGCGTGCAAGACACGGAGGGCGCGCGGTTCCGCAGCGACCTCGAGCTTCCGCCCACGACGATCAAGGTGACGAAGGGGACGCGGTTCGACCGCGATCAGAACTCGGCCTTCGACGGCACCGGGCTCGAGCATCACCTGCGCAAGCAGGGCATTCGCCATCTATACGTCGGCGGGCTCGCGCAAGACGTCTGCGTGCTCGCGAGCGTGCTCGATGCACGCAAGGCCGGCTTCGACGTCACCGTCATCTCCGATGCCACGCGCGGCGTCACGCCCGAAGGTTGCGCCGCGGCGGACAAGCAGATGCGAGAGGCGGGGGCGAGATTTGTGTAGCAGAGGCTGCAGGCTGCAGCTAACAGCCCGCAGCCCACAGCCAGAGACCGAGCTGATGGCCGGGGTGCAGTCCCTGGAGGTCGGATTTTGATCCGACCCAGGAATTGTCGGGAGCAATCCCGACCTACAGTTTGATGCTATAGACGAAGCTCGCGCGCGGCGCGCGTAGCCATCGCTCTGCGATCACGTCCTTGACGCCTGCGAACTCGTCCTTCGCATCGACGAATTGCGCCTTCAATTGCTCGGCGCCCTTCTTGTCCCCCTTCGCTTTGATCTGCAGCACCGTCGTCGTGAAGGCTTCGATCGCTTCAGGCAGCGCCTCGAAGTCGAGCTCCAGGCACCCCTGATCGGCGCCGTTCGCCGCGGGCTGATCCGCGTGCCAGCGGATTGCGCCGGCCTTCATCAGCGCGCCCAACTGCATCGCGGCGAGCTGGCTGTAGTTCCGCGGCGTGCCGTCGGCGGTGTACATCCCGCGCGAGATGTGTCCGAAGGCCCAGGCAACGTTGCGCACCTGGACCTTGCGAACGTCTTCGGGCGTGAAGAAATCCTTGGTCGCGAGCCAATTCGTCAAGTACATGGCGGCGCTTTGCGCCTTCAGCTCTTCGAGCGTCGAGGCGAGCGGTCCGCCGAAGATCGCGTCGTCCTGCCTGCCGTTGACCGCGTATTCGTGCGAGGGGCCGAGGTTGTGCGCAGCCTCGTGCAGCACCGTGCTGACGAGCGACTCGTGCGGTGTCGTCGTCGCAAGCGCATTCGTGTTCTCGCAGAACATCGAGGACATGAGCTCGGCCTGTGTCTCCTGACTATCCACATCCATATACAGATTCGTCATTGCCGTCGTGCGTCCGCCCTTGGCGGCAACCTTGCCCCAATTAGGCAACGATTGACCGATGATCGCCCCATGAGCGCTGCGGGCGTCGCCGGCATTCAAGACGACATCGATGAAATCCGGGATCTTGAACTGCACGTCGCGCGCCTTGTACGGACGGCCCGCCATCTCGGCAAGCCTCTTTTCCATATCGCCCTTGAGCGGATCGAGCTTGCTCTGCCATTCGAGCGAGTCCGGATTGATCCGCGCGAGCTGCAGCGCGAAGCCGGCTTTCCACGCGCACGGATCGTAATAGACCTCATCCGGGGCGATGCGCACATACCACTTGCTGTTCTGCGCGTTCATCGCGACCCACGCCTCGTCGGCGGCTTCCCAATCGTTCGATCGGAACGAATTGGCCGCGGCCGTCAGGTAGCGCTTGAGCGCAGCTTCGTCGTCTCCGAGCGCCTTCGCGGCCAGGTCGAGCGCACGCGCGATGGCGTGCATCTCTTGCCCATACGCTTCGTGGTAGGGCACCGCACGGAAGCGGCCGGCGCGATTCTCATCCGCAACGACGATGCTGAAATGGTCCATCAGCGCGGCCGCATTCGGCTGCTTCTCCAGCATCGCGCAGAATTTGTCGTCTTTCTGGATCTCGGCAGGATACAAACCGACGATACGCGGAGGCTTCTGCGGTAGCGCGCTGCACTCGGGTACGTTTTCCGTCTTCGGCGCCTCGCAGAAGGGCGATTGATTGCGATGGAACATCATCTGACTGGCAGGGTCGTCGGCCGGGATGTCCGCTTGCATCCCGAAAACGCCCTTCTGGCGTGCATACACACGCTCGATGAGGTCTGCGGCAACGAGCATCTGTTGCAAGAACGCTTTCTCGGCGTCGGAGACTTGCGTCAAATCGCTTGCGACGAGCGTGGGCCGCCCCTGCGCAAGCTCCTCGATGACGAGAGCCCGTCTTTTCTGCTCCGCCGGATCGGAGTGGGCCGGTGTGGGTTGTCGCAGCGCGGCATAAGCGTCGCGGAAGTTCTGAGTGAAGCGGCCGGACGCATCGATCCATTGCGAACGCTCGGCGTTCGGATAGCCGGTGAGAATCTCGATCTCCGACGGGTCGACCGAAGCGTTGCCGTTCGTGTCCTCTCGCCAGAAGAGGGGTAGAAACAGCTCAGCCGCCCGCCGATTGAAGTCCGCGCGCTCGAGTGCGGCGAAGGGTCCCTTTCTTTGGCCTTCATCGCCGCCGCGACTACAACCCAATAGCGAACAGGCAAGGAGTAGGGCGACTGGGAGCGAAGGAAAACGGCGCGACAGGCTCATCGGGGTACTCCATCGGTGGGGGCGGTGTCGGTAATGATGCCACGATGTGCCTTGCGGCGAATGAGTAGGCGCCGCGAACGATCGATCTTCAGCCGATCGGGGGGCGCGTAGCCATTCGCGGCTCGGCGAGCGACATGACTCTGGCGCGTGCGTCCCTCTCGAACGACACTTCATATCGACTTCATCACCTCGCATTCGCGCCTCACTGCGAGCCCAGGGAATGTCTGATGGAGGCTGACGAGCGATAGCGGCAGATTTTGATCCGCAAGTGGATGAGTCTTTTATCGTCTATTTCGGGAACCGATCAGGCGTTAAGGGACACTAATTAGTCGTGCTTTCGCGTGAAAGCGGCCGTTTTTTTTTGCGGAATTC
>JAAYXG010000336.1 GCA_012516015.1 Lysobacteraceae bacterium
CCCAAACGACGTGTGTGTCGACGCTCAGGCCGCCTTTTCTGAGCGCCCGAGCGTGGCGCTCCAGCTCGTGCGTGCGCCGCGCAACGAGCTCACCTCGCGCACGGGCAAGTCGGGTATTGTCGAGGAGCGGCCGCCCGCTCAAGGCGGAATCGAACACGGCGTGAAACAGAACCAGCTCGGCACCGGAGGCACGTGCCACCCGCTGCGCTCGATCGAGTACGGGTTGCTGCTTATCTTGCGGCTCGACGACCGCCGCAAGGATATGGTCAAGTTGCATCCGAAATACCCCGGTCCGCCTGGACTTCGTTTCGGATGAGAAGTGTATGTTATTCGCCTAGGTGAAACACGTGTCTTGCGGATACCCTCTACTGACGTGCGCACGAGCTCGGTGCCTCCCCTTTGCAGGGGAGTCACCGGTCTCGAGCGATCAAACGAGCTGACCGCTCTCCAACGTCAACGACTCGTACCAGCCGCGCACCTTGAAGATGTGCTCTTGCTCGTGCTGCTCCGCTTCACGAAAGCGAGCGGCCATGTCCTTCTGACCCATGTTCTCGGCGAGCGCGATGAGTGTTTCCCATCCCGCTTCGTCGACGAGCTCCGCGGCCAACAGCGCGTGCAGCGTATGCGCCAAGCTCGTGCGCGGATCCGTCACGGCCTGGAGAATCCCCATTGTCTCGATGCCCACGAGCGCGGCGCTCGGGGTTTGGGCCGTCGGATCCGCGCCCAGCTGCTCGATGCACTCCTTGATCAGCAACGCGTGAGCGGCTTCCTCGTCACGAATGTGCGTGAAGTCGGATACTGTCGCACCCGGCAGCTCTTCGGAATGTTCGAGGAACTTCGTGATGGCGGCCTCGTACAAGCGGGTACCGGCGCGTTCATAGGCAAGCCGCTCGGACAGCTTGTCGATGAATGCTTGCGGCCTGCTGCAGGTCATCATCTTCATGCCGCTCTTCAGGGCGCCTTTCGCGGTTGCCGGCGGCGGGATCGATCCGAGCGGGTCTGCTTCGCGAACGTACTCCGCCCGCATCTCGGCGAGCGCCTGACCGTCGAGACCGGCAGACGTCTCGTTCGGTTCGAGCTGTGCGTTGTCCATCATTTCCTTGCTGAGCGCCGGCGAGGTCTGCATGCCGGTTCGGTTGGTCCCCAATCGTGTCGAATCGATTGACTCTTGCATCGTCTTGACTCCGGGAAGCGGTCAGAAGTTGGCGGCTTGGCGCGTGAGCTCGGTTCCGGGATGCCACGCATAGCCGTCCGCGACGATCTCGCTCGGAGATCCTTCCGAGTTCATGTGATTTCGATAGTCGAGGGAGCTTTGTGGCTCTTCCTCGAGCGAGACGAAATCGGCTCCGCTCGGGCGCAGATCGACTTCGCGGGCCAACGTCTCGCGCACGAAATCGCGCTGGCTCTCGAACGCGATCGGAGTAGGCAGGCGTTCGCCGACGAGCTCCTGCGGATCGCGCCGTTCATACTGCTTGAACAACTCGGCGACCATGTGGAGGTGTCCGAGCTCATAGCTCAGCATCCGCTCCCAGATCGCCTTGATGCGTGGATTCGTCTCCGTCTCGACGCAGCTGTGGTAGTTGTAGACCTCGGTCGCCTCGTGCAGGAGCCAATTCTCGAGCAGCGATTGCGAGGGATCGAGCAACGATTCGTACTGCGTGACGTGCTGCTGCTCGATGGAGGCAATCTCGGCGTACAACTGGCGCGCGACCGGATCGGCGAATAGCGGGCCGATATTCAGGTAGTAGTTGTGAGTTTGCTGCTCGCTCGCAGTCAACGTGAGCGCGTTCATCTTCGTGATCGGTGCCGCGGTCCGGCGATCGAAGGGGCGACGCACGTCATTCTCCGGGGCGCGGTGCTCCACAACCGTCGGCCGCCCCGGCATCACGTCCGTATAGCTCTGCAGAATGTTGTTCGAATCCTTACCCTCGAGCCGATCCATGAGCGCGGAGTAGCGGTACATGTGATCGAAATCTTCGAGCAGCCCGAAGCGATAGTTCTGCGCGAGGTAGGCATCGGGTTCCTGCTGCGCAAGTGCCGCGGTGACTTCGATGGCAACTTGTTCGTAGCCGATCGTCGTCTCAAGGGGAGAGTGGTCGGGTCCCAGCAGCCAATTGACCATCGTCGCCTGATGATGCTCGACGCGTCTCACTTCGGCGAACGGCACGCGAAGCTCGCCATTGAAGCGCGCCGCAGCATGCAAGAACCGCATCGCTTCGTTCTCGATGCCGTTCATGAGGATGACGCGCACGCGCGTGAAGGCATCGTCATCGAGCTTGCTGATCGGTTTTCCCACAAGCTCGCGCCATGTAAAACGCTGTCGATCGAGCGGTGTGCCTCGATCCTCGAATAGAGCTAGGGTCATGAGGGCAGTTCTCCGCGAATGGAAAAGGTTGGTGAGCGTGAAACGCAACGGCTCACGCTCGTCCCGGTTCCATGTAGTCGCGGCGCGAGTAAGCTCGGAACGGCGCTGTGGTCGCATTCCGACGAACCCCTCGCTCGCGTCGGCGGCGAGTCCTGTCAAGGTCGGATCGAATCGTTCGAACGATGAAGGCTGTCGAGATGGAAGGCGCGCTTAGAACACACGCTATCTCAAAACCACGCCATGTAGATCGCGAGATACAAGAGCAAACCGGAGCCTGCGAGGCACGCGGCCACCACGAGAATCGTCATACCCCATTTGGTCTCGAACCAGATATCGCCGGCGCTGTCGTCCCGTCGAGACGAAAGCGGCGAGGAGCCCTTGGTTTGTTGCATGAGCGGGTCTGCCGTGCTGAGAACTGTGCGCAGGATGCGCAGCACCTGAGCACCTGACAAGCCAGAGAGCTAGCACTCGCAGTACGAACAATCCGTCGTCTCATGACGCCGACTCCGCGTCCTCGAGACCCGCTTAACGGTACGCAGGCGCGCACACACCCCCTTACACGTATTTCCGGTTCCTACCCTGTCGTGATATTCCCTTCGTCGATTGGAGTCGATCGCGTCGAGATAGCCAAGAAGACGAACGGTGACACGCCTGCACACGCAATCTCTTGCCCGAGCCTCCATGGTCGCGTGCTCGATGCTTCTCTCCAGTTGCATGCTGCTCGACGCGCGCGAGCAGCAGGCGCTCTTGAACCGGTACTGCTCCATTTCGGGCGATGTGCGCAGCGAACGGGGCGAGGCTGGCGCTCTGGTCGTCTTGTTGATCAGACGTAACGATGGCGATGCGGCCGAGTTGCGACGCTGGGAGATCGTCGATTACTACGTGACGCAGAAGGCGGCGCCCTGGCGCTTCGCGCTCGGCGAAGGGACCTATCGCACGGCCGCCTTCGACGACGTCAACGCCGATCTGATCTATCAACCGGGCGAGCCTTTCGTCGGTGCGGATAGGTCGCGCAGCTTCGAATGCGTGAACGCAAATCGATACGAGGACGTTTCTCTCGCGATCCCGGCAACGAGCCCAGTGCTGTTCGACCGGCTCATCGACGTCGGCGAACGGTTCTCCGGCGTACGGTCCGACAGCTCGGCGTCGAACACGTTGGGTCAGCTCACTGCGATCGGCGTGATTACCGATCTGTCGGATCCGCGCTTCAGCCAAGAGAACGCGGAAGGAAGCTTGTGGCGTCCGCACGATTTCATCGTGAGCTCGCAGCCGGGGATCTACTTCCTGGAACCGTACGATGAGCGCAAGACGCCGGTCCTCTTCGTGCACGGCATCGGCGGGACACCGGCGAACTTCGCGTATCTGATCGCGCGGCTCGATCGCACGCGCTATCAGCCCTGGTTGTATCTCTACCCATCAGGGGTCTATCTCGATCTCATCGCGGACCATTTGAGCCAGACGGTGATGAAGCTGCAAGTGCGCTACGACGTCGAACGCCTAATGGTGGTGGCGCACAGCATGGGCGGTCTCGTCGCGCGGGGATTCGTGCTGCGGCATGCGAAGAGCTCCGCTTTGGACGTACCCCTCTTCGTCACGCTTTCGACGCCCTGGGCAGGGCACGCCGCTGCCGGGCTTGGAGTCAAGCATTCTCCGGTCGTCCTCGATGTCTGGCGCGACATGGCGCCCGGAAGCGAATACCTACAGGCGCTCTTCGCCGAATCGTTGCCGACAGAGACGCAACATCATCTGATCTTTACATTCTCGCGCGATCGCTCTTCTTTCGGGGCCTCCGACGACCAAGCCGTGACGGTCGCGAGCCAACTCGATCCGGCGGCGCAGGCCGAAGCAAGACGCATATACGGCTACGACGATACGCACAGAGGCATCCTGAGGAACGATCGTGTCGCAGCGCTCATGGGCGAGCTGCTCTCTTCGGTCGAGGAGGAGAGCGCACCTCCAGGTCAGATCGCCGGCCCGCCAGGCTCGTCAGCGCCGTAGAAGCCGTCAACGTTCGGCGCGGCACCCATTCGAAAATGGTTGTTTTCGTCTTCGAGCTCGAGCGAGGTAAAAGCCGAACACGAGGTCGACGTAATCGTTGGCTGACGACCTCGACTTCGTAGCCTTCCGATCGATATCGACGCCCCTCGTAGTGAACATAGGTAGTAATAACAATCGGATACAGCAGGAAATTAATCCTATCTCCTTCTTGATGCGTTCCTCTGCCGTTCTGCCTTTCCCCTGACTCAGGTCAAGGCGGCAGCGAAGCGGGGCGCCTACGCTCCTGACTCATCACTCGCGAGTAGAGACTCAGCATGGACGTCGCTCAGAGCAAAGCCTTCGATAGGAGCATCGGACCCGTTGCGTGTCGCCACTGCGATCTGTTCGAAGTGTGCTCCCTCATCGACGCGATGCCGATCTCGTCAGGTCTGCAACGCTGTCCCACATTGCGCACGGTTGCGCGCGGGGAAGCCTTGTACGAAGCCGGCGCACCGGCGCAGTACGTTTACGCGATTCGCAAGGGCGTCGTGAAGTCGCTGCGACCGATGCCCGACAGCAAGAAGCGGATCGTTGCACTGCATGTACCAGGAGAAGTGGTCGGCCGCGAAGCGATTGCGTGGAGCCGTTATACGCACGATGTCATCGCGGTTACGCCCGTCATGGTGTGCGAGCTGCCGATCAAGCCGTTCTTGCGATCGGATCCCGTGCTCGCACGCGTCCGCTCCGGCTTCGAACAACTCGGCAGGGCGCAAGGAAGCGACAGCGCTCGGCGCAACAAAGGGCACACTCGCGAACGGCTCGATGCTTTCATCGGCGACTTGAGAGCGCGGTTTCGCGCTCATGGCCTCGCGGCAGAGGAGTGCTCCTTCGCGCTACGACGACGCGAGCTTGCCGAGTTGCTCAACGTGTCTTCGCACTCTCTCGGCCGCATCATGGAAGACATGCAGCCGGACGGACCCATTCGAGCGCGCGGTCACCGCGTCGTTCTGCAGAACGTGGCTTGACTGAGGTGTTAGCGCACCAAGTCCGCCCACATGCGCTCGCAGCGCGCTTCGACATCGGCGCTCATTTCGATCGGGCGTCCCCAGGTGCGCTTCGTTTCCCCCGGCCACTTGTTGGTTGCATCGAGACCGAGCTTGGAGCCGAGCCCGGCGACGGGACTCGCGAAATCCAAGTAGTCGATCGGCGTGCGACGCACGAGCATCGCATCGCGTGCCGGATCGACGCGCGTGGAGAGCGCCCAGATCACCTGCTTCCAATCCCGGACGTCGATATCGTCATCCGTGACGATCACGAACTTCGTGTACGTGAACTGCCGCAAGTAGGACCACACCCCCTGCATGATGCGGCGGGCGTGGCCGGGATACGCTTTGCGGATACTGACGACGGCGATTCGATACGAGCACGCTTCGGGCGGCAACCAAAAGTCGACGACCTCGGGAAAGGTTCGCTGTAGGAGCGGCACGAACATCTCGTTGAGTGCCGTCGCAATGACCGACGGCTCGTCTTCCGGCGAGCGTCCCATGTAGCCGCCATGGTAGATCGCGTCCTTGCGCATGCACACACGCTCGATCGTCAGGACGGGAAACTGGGCTTGCGCGTTGTAGTAGCCGGTGTGATCGCCAAACGGTCCTTCCAATGCTTCATCGCGCGGATGAATGTGCCCCTCGAGGACGATTTCGGCCGTCGCGGGCGCGCTGAGCCCGGATGCCGTTTGCCAGATCTCGCTTCGCCGTCGGCGTAGCAATCCCGCGAACTGGAACTCCGAGACCGTATCGGGAATCGGTGCCGCCGCGGCGATGAGCAGCGCCGGATCGGCGCCGATCGCAACGACGACGGGAAAGGGCTTATCGCGATAACGCTCGCACCACGATCGATAGTCGAGCGCGCCACCGCGATGGGACAACCAGCGCATGATCACCCGATTCGGACCGATCACTTGCTGTCGATACACGGCGACGTTCTGCCGCGGATGTCGCACGCCGCGCGTGATCACGAGCCCCCACGTGATAAGCGGCCCGGCATCTTCCGGCCAACACGTCCAGATCGGCCACCGTGTAAGATCGACTTCGCGACCGGTGTGCACGATCTCGCAACAAGGCGGGTGGGCGATCGTACGCGGCGTCGCTTTCAACAGAGGTGCGAATGCGGGTAGATGCGCAAGGACTTCACCCGCACGATTCGGCCATTGCGGCTCCTTGAGAAACGCGAGCACCGAGCCGATCTCGCGCAGTTGTGCGGCGGAAGAGAGGCCGAGCGCCGCAACGACGCGCTCCGTCGAGCCGAACAAGTTGCCGAGCACCGGCATCCTCGCGCCACGAGGCTGTTCGAAGAGTAGCGCAGGTCCGCCCGCGCGCAGACTGCGCCTGCAGAGCGCCGTCATCTCGAGCTTCGGATCGACGGGGAAGGGAACCCGCTTCAGTTCCCCGCGGCGCTCGAGGACGTGCAAGAACTCGCGCAAGCTCGCATAGCTCATCGCTCGCTCCGCTTGCGCGAGATCAAGATCGACGCGCGGCGTCCGTGGCATAAGCGCCCGATGTCTACTGGCTGGAGAGGCTCATGCTCGATGCATCGCACGTTTTCCGTCTTTGGCTGCAGCTCGCACCGACCGAACTCCACGAACGATTGTTCGCGCTCTCGCTCAATCACGTGCTGAAAGGACAAGCGCTTTCCCGTCGCATACATGAGCTCGAAGGCAAACGCTTTCGCATCGCCGTACAGGACGTGCCGATCGCGCTCACGTTCGAAGTGGTGGCAGGCAAAGTGGCGCGCACGACCCGCGAGCCCGATGTGACGTTTCGCGCACGCTTGTCCGATTTCATCGCGCTCGCGAAGCGGGACCAGGATCCGGACACGTTGTTCTTCCAGCGGCATCTCGCAGTCGAAGGCGAAACCGAGACGGGGCTGCATCTCAAGAACTTGCTCGACGGGTGGGAATATGACGTATCGGCTCATGTGTGCACGGTGTTGCCCGCACCGCTTGCGCATGTCGCACTTCGAATCGGCGCTACCGTGCAAGCGCTCCATGGGCTATCCCAGGCTCGCCGGCGGGGTAGCCGTCGCAATATCCGCCCGGCAAGAAGCTCGGAGGCAGCGTGATCGGCTTTCCGTCCAACGCGTCGCGGAATGCACTCGCGACTTCGAGAAAATCGTGCGAGTGCGGCGACAGCCGCACGATATCGACTCCCGCCGACCGGATCCTGCTCAGGTGCGGTAGAAGATTTTGAATCGCGGCGGATTGCGTTTGGATACCGTTGAACGCGAGGAACGGCCGGTCCTCGCGCGAGAACAAGGTCAGGCCATCTGGATACTGCCCGCAGACGAATCCACACTCGTCTTTCTGGAGGTGATGCGCACGCGCCGTGAAGCAACGAGCAGAGAACGCGAGCGGTAGCCGCCCGTACGCGAACAACTCGAACTGCATGCCCGGAGGGCGGCTTGCGCTCAGCGTCTCGATCGTGCTGAGCGGAAGCTCGACGGGCGCAACCCAACGAATCGCGCCGTGCTCGGCCAAGAATGCCAACGTTGCCTCGTTGTAGACATTGAGATGCGGCCCTGCGACGAAGGCGCGGCCCGAAAGCGCGTGTACGGCGGCATAGTCGTTCGCTTCGACGAGGTCGTGCTCGTCAGCAATGCGGCAGGCGGTCGCCACCTCGGACTCGGCATCGATGAGCGCGAGCGTCGAGAACACGACCGCTTTCCCCGCATCCTGCAACATCTGGCCGATCGCTAGCCAATCCTCGCGCCCCAACGCGCGCCGTTTGCTGCAGACCACTTCGCCCAGATAGACGATGTCGACCGGAGCGTCGCAGAGCTCCGCGTAGAAGCGCGGCGCGAACGCTCGGTCCCAGAAATAGAGCAGAGGTCCGACGGCCAGTTTCATGTTCACTGCCAGGGACGATGGTAAGCGCCAAGCGTGTGCGTGCGACCCTCCGCAAGCTTGTCGAGCCCGTCGACGATCTCCGTTGGCGGCGACCAACGAGCACCGACACTCGTGCATTCGTCGAGCGCACGCCGCAGCAGTTGCGTAACGTACGCCACATAGGCGGGCGAGCGCTGACGACCCTCGACTTTGATCGCCTTCACGCCGCTTTGGATCAGTGTCGGCAAGACATCGAGCGCGTTGAGACTCGTCGGCTCCTCGATCGCATGATACGTGTGGCCTTCGACTTTGAAGCGACCCTTGCAGAGCGTCGGATACCCCGCCGCCTCGCTGGACGAATAGCGGTCTATGAGCACGCCGTTGAGGCGGGACTCCAGGCCTTCCGGCGTTTCGAGCCATCTGACCGCGTGGGCGGGCGAGCATACCCCGTGCGTGTTCGGCGATTGCCCGGTCACGTACGAGGAGAGCGCGCAACGTCCTTCGACCATGACGCACAAGCTGCCGAACCCGAATACTTCGATCTCCACGGAAGTTCGTTCGATCAGTCGGGCCACTTGCGTGCACGAGAGAACACGCGGGAGCACGGCGCGTTGGATGCCGAACTCTCGCCGGTAGAATTCGATGGCTCGCCAGTTCGTTGCCGAGCCTTGCACGCTCAGGTGAAGGCGCAAATGCGGATGGCGCTCTGCCGCGTAGCGCATGAGCCCGGGATCGGCAAGGATCAGTGCATCGGCCTGCAGCGCCGCCGCCTGATCGATCGTCTCCGTGGCGAGCGTCCAAGTCTCGGACTGCGGATAGACATTTAGTGCGACGAACACTCGGGCGCCGCGCGCATGCGCATGCTCAATCCCTTCAGCGGCCTCTGCAGCGTCGAAGTTCAATCCGGGGAAATTGCGCGCATTGCTTTCGCCGCGAAAGCCAATGTAGACCGCATCGGCGCCGTGATCGACCGCCGCTCGCAAGGCCGGCAACGTCCCCGCGGGGCAGACCAATTCGACGAGGTGTTTTCGTTCGTCAGAGCGCGACATTCGCGCAGTATGACGAGCGCACCGCCGAACGACTTGCGATAAATCAAGGCGCCGCGGATTGCGCGAGCGA
>JAAYXG010000337.1 GCA_012516015.1 Lysobacteraceae bacterium
CTCCTCGTCCGTGAGCGAGTCGATGTCGGCCTTTTGGCCGCCGGTCTTGTTATAGATCTCGTCGAGGAAGCCGCGAATCGCTTGCGCGCCGCGCGCCTCATCGAGCATGCGCCCGATCTTCTGGCCGAGCCCTTTCGCGGCCCAGCCCAGATGCGTTTCGAGGATCTGGCCGATGTTCATACGCGACGGCACGCCGAGCGGATTGAGCACGATGTCGACCGGCGTTCCGTCCTCGGTGTACGGCATGTCCTCGACCGGAACGATCGTCGAAACGACGCCCTTGTTGCCGTGGCGGCCAGCCATCTTGTCGCCCGGCTGAATGCGTCGCTTCACGGCCAAGTACACCTTGACCATCTTCAGGACGCCCGGCGCCAAGTCGTCGCCCGCGGTGATCTTCGCGCGCTTCTCTTCGTAGCGCTTCTCGAACTCCTTGCGCTGCGCCTTCAGGCGCTCGGCAGCGCGCTCGACGGCAGCATTGCCTTCTTCGTCTTGCAGACGAATCTCGAGCCACTGCTCGCGCGAAAGCTCGGAGAGATAGGTCTCGTCGATGATCGTGCCCGCGCGGAACTTCTTCGGCCCCGCTTCGGCGGGCTTACCGAGGAGCACCGCACGCACGCGCTCGAACAAGTCGTCCTCGAGAATGCGGCGTTGATCTTCGAGGTCCTTACGAACCTTCTCGAGCTCGGCCTTCTCGATCGCAAGCGCACGCGAATCCTTCTCGACGCCATCGCGCGTGAAGACACGCACGTCGATGACGGTGCCGTCCATGCCCGGCGGCACGCGGAGCGAAGTGTCCTTCACGTCCGATGCCTTCTCGCCGAAGATCGCGCGCAGCAGCTTCTCTTCCGGCGTCAGCTGAGTCTCGCCCTTCGGCGTGACCTTGCCGACGAGAATGTCGCCGGCTTTCACTTCGGCACCGATGAACGCGATGCCCGCCTCGTCCAACTTCGCGAGCGCGATATCGCCCACGTTCGGGATGTCGGCCGTGATTTCTTCCGGTCCCAGCTTCGTGTCGCGAGCGACGCAGGTGAGCTCCTCGATATGGATCGTCGTGAAGCGATCTTCGTGGACGACGCGCTCCGAGATCAGAATCGAGTCCTCGAAGTTGTAGCCATTCCACGGCATGAACGCGACGAGGAGGTTCTGCCCGAGCGCGAGCTCGCCGAGGTGCGTCGAGGGACCGTCAGCGAGCACGTCGCCGCGCGCGATGACGTCGCCCGCCTTCACGAGCGGACGCTGGTTGATACACGTGTTCTGGTTGGAACGCGTGTACTTCGTCAGCGAGTAGATGTCGACGCCCGCCTCGGCGGCCGACGTTTCGGCATCGTGCACACGAACGACGATACGCGAGGCGTCGACCGAGTCGACCACACCGCCGCGACGCGCGACGACGGTCACGCCCGAGTCGATCGCGACCGCGCGCTCCATGCCGGTACCGACGAGCGGCGTCTCGGCACGCAGGGTCGGCACGGCCTGTCGCTGCATGTTCGAGCCCATCAACGCACGGTTCGCATCGTCGTGCTCGAGGAACGGAATCAGCGACGCTGCCACCGAGACGATCTGCTTCGGAGAAACGTCCATGTACTGGATCTTGTCCGGCGTCGACAGCATGAACTCGTTCAAATGACGGCACGAGACGAGCTCGTCCGTGAACTCACCGGCTTCGTTCAGCGCCGCGTTCGCTTGCGCGATCACGTACTGACTCTCTTCGATCGCCGAGAGATAGTCGATCTCGTCGGTTACCTTGCCGTCGACGACCTTGCGATACGGCGTCTCGAGGAAGCCGTAGTCGTTGGTGCGCGCATAGACCGAGAGCGAGTTGATCAAGCCGATGTTCGGACCTTCCGGCGTTTCGATCGGGCACACGCGCCCGTAGTGCGTCGGATGCACGTCGCGAACTTCGAATCCGGCACGCTCGCGCGTCAAGCCGCCCGGTCCGAGCGCGGACACGCGACGCTTGTGCGTCACTTCCGAGAGCGGGTTGTTCTGATCCATGAACTGCGACAGCTGCGAGGAGCCGAAGAACTCCTTCACCGCAGCCGCGACCGGCTTGGCGTTGATCATCTCTTGCGGCATCAAGCCTTCCGATTCCGCGAGCGTCAGGCGCTCCTTCACCGCGCGCTCGACGCGCACCAGTCCGATGCGGAAGGCGTTCTCGGCCATCTCGCCGACCGAGCGCACGCGACGATTGCCGAGGTGATCGATATCGTCGACGAGGCCGTTGCCGTTGCGGATGTCGCACAGCTCCTTGATCACGGCGACGATGTCCGAGCTGGTCTCCTCGCCGCGGGCAGTCTGCACAGTTTGGCCGTACTGCTGCACGAGCTCCTTCGAGAACTCGTCGTTGCGCTTCGAGAAGTGCTCGTAGTCGTAGAGGACGCCCGTGCCGACGATCTCGTCCCGATGCACGCGGCGGTTGAATTTCATCCGACCGACGGCCGAGAGATCGTAGCGCTCGGGATTGAAGAACAGGTTCTGGAACAAGTTCTCCGCCGCATCCTTCGTCGGCGGCTCGCCGGGGCGCATCATGCGATAGATCTCGACGAGTGCTTCGAGGCGAGTCCGCGTCGGATCGATGCGCAGCGTGTCGGAGATGTACGGCCCGCGGTCGAGATCGTTCACGTACAGGCAGCGAATCTCCGTGACGCCCGCTTCGATCAGCGCGTCGACGGCTGCGACCGTGAGAATGTCGTTCGCCTTCGCGAGAATTTCGCCCGTTTCGGTATTGAACACATCGTGCGCGAGCACTTTGCCGATGAGGTATTCCTTCGGCACTTCGAGACGCGAAATGTTCTTCTGCTCGAGGAGGCGCACGTGGCGCGCAGTAATGCGCCGGCCTTCCTCGACGATGACTTCATCGCCGATTTTGATCGTAAACGTCGCGGTTTCGCCGCGCAGACGCGCAGGGATCAGATCGAACTCGATCTTGTCCTTCGACAGATAGTAGGTGTTCTTGTCGAAGAACATGTCGAGCATCTGCTCCTCGGTGTAGCCGAGCGCGCGCAGGATGATCGTGACGGGGAGCTTGCGCCGGCGATCGATACGCGCGAACACGCAGTCCTTCGGATCGAACTCGAAATCGAGCCACGAACCGCGGTAGGGAATGATGCGCGCGGAGAACAGCAGCTTGCCCGAGCTGTGCGTCTTGCCGCGGTCGTGATCGAAGAACACGCCCGGGCTGCGATGGAGCTGCGAGACGATGACGCGCTCGGTACCGTTCACGACGAACGTGCCGTTGTCGGTCATGAGCGGCATCTCGCCCAGATAGACCTCCTGCTCGCGAATGTCCTTCACGGTTTTCTTCGTCGGCGTCGAGGTTTCCTTGTCGTACACGACGAGGCGCACTTTCACGCGCAGAGGCGCGGCGTACGTGAGACCGCGCAGCTGGCACTCCTTCACATCGAAGACCGGCTCACCGAGGCGATAGCTCACGTACTCGAGAATCGCGTTACCCGAGTAGCTGGTGATCGGAAACACGCTCTTGAACGCCGCATGCAGACCCGCATCTTCACGGCGATCCTCGGGGACGTCCGCCTGCAGGAATTTGCGGTATGAATCCAACTGAATCGCGAGCAGGTAGGGCACCTCGAGGATGCTCTCCCGCTTGCCGAAGTCCTTACGGATGCGCTTTTTCTCGGTGAACGAATACGCCATCTGGGTCACCTATCAATTCGGGCCGCCCGGGGATTCGAGCCGGCGACGAAAACTGGCAAGCCGCTCGACATCGAACGCTGCCCTTCGAGACACGAAATCGAGACAAACACCGAAAGCGACTGCAGCTCGAGGGCCGCAGTCGCGTTCGATTCCAAGCATGCTCCGCAAGTGAGTCGTGTGAGACGACCCGCACGCGCGAGCCGTCCCTCCACGGTATTGCTCACTTGATCTCCGCAGCGGCGCCTGCTTCTTCCAGCTTCTTCTTGATGGCCTCGGCGTCGGCCTTGGAGACGCCTTCCTTCACCAAGGA
>JAAYXG010000338.1 GCA_012516015.1 Lysobacteraceae bacterium
ATCGAAGACGTGCTCGAGCAGATCGTCGGCGACATCGGGGATGAGTACGACACCGACGAGGACCTCGACATTCGGCGCGAAGGGGAGCGGCAGTACACGGTCAGAGGTCAAACGCGCATTTCCGAGTTCAACGACTATTTCGACACCGAATTCAGCGACGAGGAGTTCGATACGATCGGCGGGCTCGCGACGCATTTCCTCGGCCGGCTGCCGCGACGAGGCGAAACGTTCGTCATGAACGGACTCGAGTTTCGAGTGCTCCGCGCGGATCGTCGCCGTCTGGATACGCTGCGTGTGATTACGCCGCACGATATCGTCAGAGAAGAACAGTGACGCGTGACGAACGGCCAGGGCCGTGACCCTGCGCTGCTTCGATCCGTAGCGTGCCCCTCCGAGCGGGTCGCCCGCTCACCTGCCGGCCAATGCGGTGTTTTCGTTCAAGCGGATGGGCACTGTCGCGAATCGGCGATTTGAGAACTTGCGGCTATCGGCTCTCGGTCTGTTTCTTTATCATTTCGACCCGAGTCCGGTCAGAACACAAATAATTACGTGCTTCACCGGCCCTATTCGCACCCGAAAGCCGGTTCGCCCATTCAATGGAAAATCTCCTGCAAGTCATCCTCCTCGGCATCATCGAAGGCATTACGGAGTTTCTGCCGATTTCCAGCACCGGCCACCTCTTGATCGCGCAACATTGGCTGGGAGCGCGCTCGGATCTGTTCACGATCGCGATCCAGGCCGGTGCCATTCTCGCCGTGGTCGTCATTTATTGGCAGCGACTCTGGGACATGACGACTCGCTTTGCGCAGCCCGCGAATCGAGATTATTTGTACAAGCTCACGACGGCATTCATGATCACGGTCGTCGGCGGCTTCATCGCGAAGCAGATGGGCCTCGAATTACCCGACGATGTCGCACCGGTCGCGTGGGCATTGATCGTCGGCGGTCTCGTGATCTTCGTGGTCGAAGCGTACGCGGGGCGCCAGCCGCCGAACGACACGCTCACCTGGAACGTGGCTTTCTGGGTCGGCATCGCGCAGGTCATCGCCGCGGTATTTCCCGGCACATCGCGCTCCGCGGCGACGATCTTCGCCGCAATGCTGGCCGGCATGACCTCCCGTCCCGCCGCGGCGGAGTTCGCCTTCATCGTCGGCATTCCGACGATGTTCGCAGCGACCGCTTACGAGCTCATGGCGATGTACGCGGACGGGAAGGCCGGCGAAGAGAACTGGATCGATCTCGGCGTCGGCTTCGTCGTTTCTGCGATCGTCGCCTTCATCGCCGTGAAGTGGTTGTTGCACTACATACAGACTCACCGCTTCACGCCGTTCGCGTGGTACAGGCTCGCACTCGGAGCAGGCTTGCTCACATTGCTATGAGGACTGTCGCGTCATGAGCGAGATCGACTCGCGACTTGCCAATCGCATCCTCTTGGGCCTCGTCATCGGGGCGGTCGCCGGCGTCGTCGTGCTCATCATCGGCGCATTCGCGCCGCTCGCGCTGCAATTTGCCCGCGACCTCGCTACGGCGTTGCTCGACCCCGTCGGGCAGGTCTTCTTGCGGATGCTGTTCTTTGTCGTCATCCCGTTGATCTTCGCGTCGTTGGTCGTCGGTGTCGTTCAGTTGGGCAGGCTCGGCGATCTGGGGCCGCTCGCAGGCAAGACGTTCTCGTTGTTCGCATTGAACATGATCATCGGCGTGGCGCTCGGCCTGCTGATGATGAACCTGCTGGAGCCCGGCGCGCGGCTCGACACCGAGACGCAAGCCCGGCTCGTTGCCGAGTACGGCAGCGCGGCGCAGGGTTACGTGGAAACTCGCAGCGAGCAGCCCAGCATGAGCCTCGGGTTGCTCGTCGAGATGTTCATGCCGCGCAATCTCTTCGGAGCGTTCGTTGGCAACGAGCGCAATTCGCTTGGAGAGGTTCTGCCGTTGATCCTGTTCGCATTGCTCGTCGGCGCGGCAGGCACGCAGCTCGAACCGGAGCGCCGCGATCGCCTGCGAGGCGCCATGGAGACCGTCTCGCAGTTGATGACGCACATCGTGCATTTCGCGCTGCGACTCGCGCCCTACGCCGTGGCCGCGCTGATCTTCAGCGTTGTCGTCAAAGTCGGGTTCGACATTCTGATTGCGCTCGGCGTCTTCGTGCTCGGCTGCCTCGGGGTCATGGCCTTGCACCTATTCGGCACGTTCTCCGTGTGGCTCAAGGTCGGGACGAAGCGAAGTCCGCGCGAATTCTTCCGCCTGATCACGCCGGTGCTGGTCACGGCATTCACGACGAGCTCCAGCAACGCGACGTTGCCCGCATCGATCGCGACGGCGCGCGAGTCGCTCGGCGTGCGTCCGAGCGTCGCGGGCTTCGTGCTCCCGCTCGGGGCGACGATGAACATGAGCGGAACCGCGCTCTACGAAGGCTGCGTGGTATTGTTCGTCGCGCAGGTGTTCGGAGTTGATTTAACGTTCGCGCAGCAGCTGACGCTGCTGATGCTCGCAGTGTTGAGTGCAGTCGCGGTCGCGGGTATTCCGGGCGGGTCGTTACCGCTCATCGCGGGGCTGCTGGCCACGTTCGGCGTTCCGCCGGAGGGCATCGGTATCGTGCTCGGAGCGGATCGGATTCTCGATATGGCTCGCACGGTCGTCAACGTCGGTGCCGACCTCGTGACGTCCGTCGTGATCGAAGACCGCACGCCGCCCACCGAAGTGCGCACCCCGGGCTGAGCCACGAGCCGCTTGCGCGCGGATCAAAGCGCTGTTGGCGAGGCAGGGGCTCAGCCGGCAGATCGAGTTCGTCGCCCGGCTGAGCCAGTTTTCGTGATCCTGATTGCTCGTGATTTCGTGACTCGCGATCGGCTGAGCTCGGTGACTTAGCCACCGTTTCGCGAGTCACGAAGCATTGGTCACGAGATTACTTCTTCTTCGTGTCTGCTGATTCGTCCTGCTCGATCGATTCGAGCAGCTTCTCGTCGAGCTCCGGTACGCTCGGCACATCTTTCTTCTTCTTCGAATCCTTGGCCGCGGTGGCGAGCTCGTGCAGCTTGAGGCTCGTCTCATGCAGGTCTCGATGCTGCTTCACGAGAGAGGTCACGTTCTTCTTGATGTCGGCAAGCTGCTGCTCCAGCTTTCGCTTGTCCGCGCGCAGCGCGTTGGCCGTCGCTTCTTCCTGCTTGCGCAGGTCCGCTTCGGCGCGCCGTTCCTTCTTGAGCGCGTTCATCTTCTTCAAGACGTTCTCCGGCGTGTCGGAGAGCGCCGTATTGATCGCCTTGATCTCCTTTTCCTTGTCCGCGAGAGCCTGCTTGAGCTTTTTCAGCTCGTTTGCGGTCGAGGCCCGCTCAACGGCAATCGCCTGAGTGGTGTTCTCCAGCGTCTTTTGCAGCTCCGCGGCGCGAGTTTCGGCAGTTTTCTGCGCCTTCGCCGCAGCCATGAGCTTCTGCTCGAGCGTTGCGACTTGCTGCTTCGCCTGTTCGCGGGTTTCTGCGACGGTCGCTTCGGCGGCCGCGATCTTCTTCAGCACATTTTCCAGCGCTTCTTTGAGCTCGTCGTGAGAGCAGTTGGGGTCCAGCTTCAAAGCCTCGGCGGCACCCCTCATCAACACTTGCTTGCTGATCGCAAGCTCTTTCCATACTTTCAACTGCAGCTCTAATTGCGCTTGATCCACATCTGTTACCTTTGGGTTAGTGAGAAAATCGGTTTGGGCGAAAAATAGGGGGCGCAAATTATAGTCCAGAACGCCGCTCCCTGGGGGCAGGGCCGCCCCTGAGGAATATGGGCCGGTGTGCCCCGAAAACAAGCGCTCGCGGCGCGGCAGCGAAGAAGAGTCAGGTCGTCGTGACGCTCGTCATTGCACGCGAGGGCGCCCCTCGCACGACGTCCCGCCGTCGTGCCGTGCAATTCGTGCAAGTCGGTCGGGTTCGACCGGCGTGCTTCACCCCAGCCGGCGATCCGGCCGTCGGGCAATTTGTCATTAATCGCCGATTGCGCGACGTGCATCACACATGGAGACTCTCTGGCCCCGTAGATTCGATCGAAAATTCAAGCGTGTAACCCTGAAGACATGACGCTGTTTCGAGCACTTGCAGGCGCTCGGCGCGCGGGTGCGTTCTGCCAAGGACGCTCATAGGGAAAGGTCCTATGAACGATTAAGAGAGCGGCCCGCGCGGAACACGGAATACTTTCAGTAGGGTCAAGCGGCGGAGCGCTCGAGTGGAAGCGATGGGAATCCCGCCGGCCAGGAGCTTTATCGTCGTGACGGCCACGACAGACATACCGCTCGAGGAGCGATATCGCAGCGAACGTGAGGCTTGCAGCGACGAGCTCGGCACCGAGCTCATGCGGATCACGGGCGATATCGAGGATCCGATCATCAAGCTCAAGTACCTGCGGGGTGCCATCGATCGCCGCGACGAAGGTCCGATCGATCTGGTCCCGCTGGCGCCTGTCCGTCGGGCTTGGTATCGCCTGCGCGGGATCGAAGCGCTGCACCGCATGTTGCGTACCGAGAGTGGCGCGAGCGACACGATCGTCGAGCGCGTCCGGATCGCCCGGCGGGCCGCACGGCGTTCGATCGCGGGTACGATTGCCGCAGCCCTGTTTCTCATCCCGGCATTGTTCGCGGGGCTCGTCGTGAACGTGGGTGAGGGCGACCCGCCGATTCAGATCGCGGAGAAAAGGAGCGCTTCCGCCGCGATAGCGGCGTCGACGGAACAGCCCGATGAGGTTTCCGGCGGAGGGGGAGCGAGGCGGATCGAGCCGATCGCCGAGTCTTTGCCGCCCGAGGAGCTCGGGATCGTGCCGACGACGATCTGGCTCGCCGACAAGGGTCCCGGATGGGAGCTCTACAGCAACGGGTTACGCATCGAGACGAGCTTCGCGGTGGCAGGCAAGGAGCGAAGCTATGTCGTGCATCACCGCGAGCTTGGGCCGCAGCAGGAGCTGCATTCGAAGCCGGTCGGAATCCTCTTTCACACCTCGGAAAGCGACCTGTGGCCGCTCGAGGAAGGTTACGGGCACGAGCTGCGCCGCAGCTCCTCGAGCTTGATCAAGTACGTGCAGCGTCAACAGGCGTACAACTATCTGATCGATCGCTTCGGGCGCGTTTACCGCATCGTCGAGGACGAAACGCGCGCAAACCACGCCGGGCGCGGCATTTGGGCCCGGAATCAAGATGTGTATCTCGATCTGAACAATGCCTTTCTCGGCGTCTCCTTCGAGACCCGTTGGGAAGGCGGTCGATCGCTGCCGATCACGCGTGCGCAGCTGATCGCAGGCCGCAACTTGACGCATTACCTGCGACAACGTTTCGCGATCGCGCCCGAAATGTGCGTGACACACGGGCTGACGAGCGTGAACGCGACGCGCAAGCTCATCGGGTATCACCTCGACTGGGCGCGCGGATTCCCGTTCGAGGCGTTCGGCCTGCCGAACCAGTACGCGCAGCCGACGCCGAGCGTAGCGCTGTTCGGGTTCCGCTACGACGATGATTTCTTGAAGACGCTCGGCGAGCCGTGGCCCGGTTTGCTCGCCGCGGATCAATTGTTGGTAGACGAAGCGCGCGAGCGCGCCACAACCGTCGATGAGGTGCGCCGCGAGCGGCAGAAGCGCTATCAAGAATGGTCGCAGTACGCTGCGGAAGAGGCGAGCGTTGCGCGTGAACCCAGTTCGAAGACTCAAGACAAGCGAGGGTAGATCGATGGAAGACAGAACCGATTTGGGAGCGGAGTCCGGCGATGCGACGAGTGGCGGCACGCAGGCTGGCGCAGGCTCGCGTACGCGCATCGGTCTCGATGTCGGCACGAGCAAAGTCGTCACCGCCAAAGGCGATTCGAAGAAATTCGAAACGAGCGCGCAGCTGAACGCGTTTTTCGTCGTGCCGTACAGCTCGCTGCACGAATCCTCCTTGAAGCAAAGCAAGATGGCGTTCTATCGCGAAGGCGACGAGCTCGTCGTCTACGGATCGGATGCGGAGAAGTTCGCGCACATGTTCAACGCCGAGGTGCGCCGCCCGATGGCGAAAGGAATCTTGAACCCCGGCGAGCCGGCGGCGGCGCACGTGCTCGAGACGATTCTCGGATCGCTGGTCCCGGCTGCGCCGACGCCCGGGGAGATGATCGCGTTCTCGGTGCCCGCGGCGGCGCGCGAGATGGGTGCCGAGCTCACCTATCACGAAGAGACGATTAAGCAGTACTTGCGCGATCGCGGCTACACGCCGCTCGCCGTGAACGAAGGCCTTGCTGTCGTGCTTGCCGAGCTCTCGAAGGAGAACTTCACCGGTATCGGCATCTCGTGCGGCGGCGGCATGTGCAACGTGGCGTTCTCGTTCCTCTCGATTCCGTCGCTCACGTTCAGCATCCCGCACGGCGGGGACTTCATCGACAGCTCGGTCGGCACGGTCGTGCACGAGCCCGCGACGCGCGTCAAGGCGATCAAGGAAGAGACGTTGGATCTGGATCGTCCGACGAACGACAAGATCGACAAGGCGCTGCACATCTACTACGACAAGCTCATCGACATGCTCGTCGAGGAGCTCGCGCGTGCGGTGACGAAATCGCAGCGCCTGCCCCGCACGACCCAACCGTTGCCGATCGTTCTCGCGGGCGGCACGGCGAAACCGAACGGGTTTCGTGATCGCTTCGAGAAGGCGCTGCGTCGTCGTCCGCTGCCGTTCCAGGTCTCCGACGTGCGTCTCGCGAGCGACCCGCTCACCGCAACCGCCCGCGGTGCGCTCGTCGCCGCGCTCGCGGAGCGGTAAACGTCTACTCCGCGGCGGAGTGCAGGAATATTCGCGCAGGGCGGGCCGTGTCTTTGCCGGGATCCCGGCCTGCGCGCACTGCTGTCCGGGGAAAATTGGATACCCACCTTCGTCGCTCTGGCGTAGGCCGGAGTCCGGGCCTCTGCGCGCATGGCGCGCCGCTTTTTGCCTGGATCCCGGCCTCCGCCGGGACGACAAGGTACTCAAGGCTCGCCACGTTCAAAGCGCCCGGCTTCTTCGCGAGTCTTCGCGTCACTCGTTGCGTCTGCGATTGTTCCCC
>JAAYXG010000032.1 GCA_012516015.1 Lysobacteraceae bacterium
GAGCAGCTCGGCATTTCTGCGCAGGGCCTCTTCCCGTTCTCGAAGCGCAATGTCCGCTCGATGCTTGTGCATGGCGACCTCGATCGCGCAGCGAAGCTCGACTTCCTGGAACGGCTTGACGATGTAGCCGAGCGGCCCGGTCGTGACCGCGCGCTGCAATGTCGCCGGATCGCTGTGACCGGTGAGGAAAATCACAGGTACCGACGCTCGCTCTTGAATCAGCCGAGCTGCCTGAATGCCGTCGATTTCGCCGCGAAGGCTCACGTCCATGACGACGAGCTCCGGCTGAAGCTCTTGCGCCATTCGCACCGCTTGCGATCCTTCGCTCGCAATGCCGCTGACGCGATAACCGAGGCGGGTCAAGGTCTCCGCGAGATCATGCGCGACAATGCCTTCGTCCTCCACGAGCAGAATGGAGGCCGGAGCGGGGTCGTCCTCATGCGAGTTCGAATCGAAACCCATCGCATGGGCGCGTAGAGAGCGGATCTCGATGCTGCTCACGTGGTTCATGTGCCCGCGGCTGAGGAAAACACGCCCCCATAACGCGCGAGTCGTCCTACAGGTTCACGCCTACCCTGCCCGAGCGCGCCGAAATCGCACGAATTGAAGCGCTTATGCTTTCAAATCGTGCGATTTCGCCTAGAATGCCGCCGCCGCGCAGGTCGCGCTTTCTTTGCCGAACCCCCAAATCACTACGATGAATGCTCCGTCCTCGAAGCGCGCTCTCATCTGCGGCTCGATCGCGTTCGACACGATCATGGTGTTTCAGGATCGTTTCAGGGCCCACATCCTTCCTGACAAGATCCACATGCTGAACGTGTCGTTTCTCGTGCCGCAACTGCGGCGCGAATTCGGCGGGTGCGCGGGGAACATCGCCTACAATCTGCGTTTGCTCGGCGACGTCGGGTATCCCATGGCGACCGCGGGTCGAGATTTCGGACCCTATGCGGAATGGATGGCGCGCACGGGCGTCCCGACGGATCACATCAAGGTCGTCGACTCAGAGCACACCGCCCAGGCGTTCATCACGACCGATCTGGATGACAACCAGATCACGGCATTTCACCCCGGAGCCATGCAGCATTCGCACCTGAATGCCGTGGGGCAAGCCAGCGACATCGAGATTGGCATTGTCGCTCCGGACGGCAGAGAAGGCATGGTGCAACATGCCGCGCAGTTTCGAGCTGCGGGCGTGCCGTTCATCTTCGATCCGGGGCAAGGCTTGCCGATGTTCGGCGGGGACGAGCTGCGCGTGTTCATCGAGCAAGCGACCTGGGTCGCGGTCAACGAGTACGAGTGGCAGCTGCTGCAGGATCGGACCAAGCTGTCCGCGCACGACGTTGCCGCTCAGGTGGAGGCGCTCGTCGTCACGCGAGGAGCCGAAGGTTCGATCATCCACACGCGGGACGGCGACATCGCGATCCCGCCGGCGAAGCCGCGGGCCATCGTCGATCCAACCGGATGCGGCGATGCCTATCGGGCTGGGCTACTGCATGGACTGCTGCATGGTCTCGATTGGGAGACGACCGGGCGGATTGCCTCGCTCATGGGCGCCATC
>JAAYXG010000339.1 GCA_012516015.1 Lysobacteraceae bacterium
CCATGTACTCCATGATCTTGTTCATCGTCGACTTGTCATTCATTTCATTGGCGACATCCGGATTCACGCAGACATCGGCCGTGTTGAGCATCGCGAGCAGCTCGCTGTCCGGAACTCTTCCCGTGAAGGTCACGTAAGCCTCGATGCCGAGCTCCCGCGCGAGCGCCTGCATCGCGGCAAGCTCCGTGCCGCCGCCTACGAGGCCGAAATGAATATCGGTCCTGCCGAGCTCGTACACGATGTAACGCGCCGCCTCGAGCAAGCCGTCGATGCCTTCCTGACGCCCCATGACCCCGACATAGCCGACGAGATAGCGCCGACCCTTGCGCAGCTCCGGCACCGGCGGAAGGATCTTGAGTCGAGTCAAATCCGGGCCGCTGCGAACGACGAACACTTTCGAAGGCGGCAATCCTCCACGCTCGATTGCGATGCGGCGGTACGATTCGTTCGTCGCAACGGACACATCCGCGGTCCTGAAAGTCAGACGCTCGAGCGTCAGCATCAGTCGGTAGAAGAAGTCGCGTCGCTGGAACTTCGCCTCGTACAGCTCGGGGTTGATGTCGTGGTGATCGAACAAGAACCTCTTACCGAAGAGCTTGTAAAAGCCGCCGATGAGAAAAAGCGTGTCGGGCGGATTGCATGCGTGAATCGCGTCGAAGCCCTGCTCGATCAGGACGCGAACGGACAATACGAACTCCGCGAGAAGCGCCCACGTGTACTCTGCCAAGTATCCGAACGGTCCGCTCGCCTCGAACGGCTGCGGATGACGGTAGATGGAGATGCCATCGATCTGCTCGTAGCTCCTCTCGTAGCCTTTTCCTTTCGGACAGATGATCGATACGCCATACCCTGCCGCGCGCAGCGTCCGTGCCTCCTGCCAAACGCGGCGGTCGAAAGGGCACGGCAGGTTCTCCACGATGATGAGTACTCGTCGGCCTGCGCCCGCCGTCGCCGCAACCGAATTCACCACTTGACCTTCGACTCGAGACATCGCTACCAGCACACCCCCAGATACCGCGCCCGGTACGCCTCGCGGTTCGGCAGCACGGCGATGTCCAGCAGGAGCTGATCGGGCCGCAAATGCGTCTCCAGCGCGGCATGGACTTCCGGCGATTTCATCGCCACGACGAGCACCTCCGCTTCTCGAATCAGCGCCTCGAGATCCGTCGTCATCAGCGAAGCGATATGAGGAATGCTCTCCTCGATGAAGCGACGATTCGCCCCGATCAACCTCGAGATATTCACTTCGGGGTCGTAGATGCACAGCTTGAGCCCCTTGCCGATGAACCGCTCGGCCATGATCACGAAAGGGCTTTCTCGTAGGTCGTCGGTCCCGGACTTGAAGCTCAGGCCTACCATTGCGACGGAGCGCTTACCGCTCGATAGCACCGCATCGATCGCATGCTCGATGTGCGCCGCGTTGCTCGGCAAGACGCTCGCCAACATCGGCAACTCTACGTCGCGCGTCTTTGCCGCGTACAACAGCGCCTTGAGATCCTTCGGGAGGCACGATCCGCCGAAGGCGAAACCTGGCCGCAGGTAAGCCGGGGAAATGTTCAACTGGCGATCCATGCACACGAGACGCATCACATCGTGAGGATCGACGCCCAGCGATTGGGAGATGCGGCCAATCTCGTTCGCAAACGTCACCTTGACGGCATGGAAAGCATTGCACGCGTACTTGACCATCTCCGCGGTCCTCACGGACGTGTGCACGAACTCGCATGGCAAGTGTCCGAACACGGACCTGAGCACGCTCACAGCATAGGGATCGTCGGAGCCGACGATCGTGAGCGGCGGATGATCGTAGTCGTGAATCGACGTGCCTTCGCGCAGGAACTCGGGCTGAAAGCACAGGCTGAAATCTCGCCCGCATTTCAATCCGGAAGCGCGCTCGAGCGCCGGTTGAATGACCTCTTCCACCGTGCCCG
The DNA here is from genome assembly GCA_012516015.1 of Lysobacteraceae bacterium. GTDB lineage: Bacteria > Pseudomonadota > Gammaproteobacteria > Steroidobacterales > Steroidobacteraceae > Steroidobacter. Next base: position 1,932 of record JAAYXG010000339.1, read on the forward strand.
GCTTCACCGTCGAGCGAATCACGATGACGTGCCGTGAGGATTTTTCCGGCAGCACCGCGCCGATCTGCTCCGCAATTCGCGTAATCGCCGTGAGATCCTGATTTCCGTTCGCCGTCGCGGGCGTGCCGACGCATACGAAGGAAAGGTCCGTCGCGAGGATCGCCTCACGCACCGAGTCGGTCACGCGCACGGCGCCCGAGTCCATCACCGCCCGAGTGAGCTCCTGAATTCCGGCTTCTACGATCGGAGCTTGGCCGCGACGGAGCAACTCGAGCTTGTTCGAGTCGATGTCGACGCCGATCATGGCGTGACCGTCGCGCGCGAGGCATGCAAGCGAGACGGCACCCACATAACCGAGCCCAAAGACGCTGATGCTGCGTGCTTCCACCACATGCGCAAGCTTGTCCTCGGTCGCATCCACCCACGCAGGACGCGTGCGCTGCGTGCCAGTCAACGTCTCAGTTTGCACAGACATGATCGCTCCGCATGTAAACCTCCGATCTCGAGAACCAGCGAAGAGCGGCAAGTTCTATGCCACGAGAAAAGTCGTAAACGCGTCGGATCGATTCGAGTTGAGGCTACGCGTGCAAAGCAACGCAATCGTCGCGCTGCACGTGCGTAGCATCCGATACGGCCCGACGTTGAAAAACATTCAGAGCGTCGGAGCTCGCCGACAACGGCAGCGGAGAAAAAACCAAATTACAAGGAACCGGACGGCGTGTTGAACAATTTGCATCTGGCATGCAGTGTCATAGCGGAGAAGATCAGCAGTGGAACCCTTGATCAAATTGCACGAAGACGGTTTGGGAAACTTGCGCGGGCGCTCGCCCGCGATGAAGCAGGTGTTCGCGTTGATTCAACGCGTGGCGCCGACCGAGGCCACCGTGATGATCATGGGAGAAAGCGGCGTCGGTAAGGA
>JAAYXG010000340.1 GCA_012516015.1 Lysobacteraceae bacterium
CAGGATCTCCTGCGCCGAGGGCACGACGTCGACTTCTCGTATGTCTCTGCGAACGGCGGCCGCTTTCGCGTGAACGTGTTTCGCAAGGAGACCGGGGTCGGCGCGACGTTTCGCGCGATTCCAACCGATGTGCCGACGCTCGACCGGCTCGGCCTGCCTCCGATCGTCAAGAAGTTGTGCGATCACCATCAGGGCATGATCCTGGTGACCGGCTCGACCGGCACGGGCAAGTCGACGACGCTCGCGGCGATGATCGACTATTTGAACTCCACTCGACGCCTCAACATCGTGAGTCTCGAGGATCCGATCGAGTTCGTGCACAAGAGCAAGCAAAGTCAGATCATTCAGCGCGAGCTCAACACGCATCTGCCCTCCTTCGCCGAAGGCGTGCGGGCCGCGATGCGCGAAGACCCGGACGTCATTCTCGTCGGCGAGTTGCGCGACGCGGAAACCATTCGCTGGGCGATGACAGCGGCCGAAACCGGCCATCTGGTGCTCGGCACGCTGCACACGACCGGTGCCGTCAAGACGATCGATCGAATCGTGGATGCATTGCCCGCCGACGAGCGCGAGCAGACGAAGAGCTTCCTGTCGCAAAGCCTCATCGCGGTCATCACGCAGGTGCTCGTCAAGACCGCCGATCAGCGCGGCCGCAAGGCGATCTGCGAGATCATGGTCGTGACCCGGGCGATCGGTAAGCTGATCATGACCGATCAAACGCATCAGATCCCGTCTCAGCTACAGACCGGCAAAGAGCTCGGCATGCAGATGCTCGATCAGGCGTTGCTCGCGAACGTGCAAGCGAAGGAAATCGACCCCGACGACGCTTACATCTACGCGACCGACAAGCGGCTCTTCTCGCGCTATGTGACCGATACGAGCGTGTTGCCGAAGTTGGATCTGGCACCGGGTTGATGTAACGCCATGAGCACCGAACTGACGACACCGACAAGCAGCGCCGGCGCGCAACAGCCGGTCTCGCGTCGTATCGACGAGTATTTGAAAGAAGTGCTGAGCAAGAACGGCTCGGACCTTCATTTCATCGCGGGCGATCCGCCACGCATTCGCCTATACGGCGAGCTCCACAATTTGCGTCAGGAGATCCTCGAGCCCGCCTTCGTCGAGGAAGTGCTGCGCGAGATCATGCCGCGGGCGGCACAGCAGCGGCTGGAGGAAAAGCACGGCGCGGACTTCGCCTACATCATTCCGGGCGTCTCCCGTTTCCGCGTGAATGTCATGCGGCATCTGTACGGCCTGGGCGCGGTGTGCCGAGCGATCCCCTCGAAGGCGCTCACGCTCGATCAGCTCAACATGCCGGACGCCGTGCGGAACCTCTGTAAAGTGAACAACGGCCTGATTCTCGTCACGGGCAAGACGGGCTCCGGTAAGTCGACGACGCTCGCGGCGATGATCGACGATATGAACTCGCGCCTGAAGGGCCACATCCTCACGATCGAAGACCCGATCGAGTTCGTGCATCCGCGCAAGAACTGCCTCGTGAGCCAGCGCGAGATCGGCTCCCACAGCCCCTCGTTCGCGCAGGCGCTGCACTCTGCCTTGCGCGAAGACCCGGACGTGATTCTGGTCGGCGAGTTGCGCGACTACGAGACGATGAGCATCGCGGTAACGGCCGCGGAGATGGGCATTCTCGTGATGGGCACGCTGCACACGAACGGTGCGGCCGCAACGGTCGACCGCATGGTGAATGCCTTTCCTGCCGACAAGCAATCGCACGTGCGCGCGATGTTGTCGACCTCGTTGCGCGGCGTCATTTCGCAGCAACTCATTCCGCGAGCCGGCAAGCCGGGGCGCGTCGCAGCGCTCGAAATCCTCGTCAACACGCCTGCCGTCGCGAATCTCATCCGCCAGGGCAAGCTCGACCAGCTC
>JAAYXG010000341.1 GCA_012516015.1 Lysobacteraceae bacterium
GGCTCCGGTCTCGTCGGCGTGATGTACATCCTCGATGAACCGTCGATCGGCCTGCATCAACGCGACAACGATCGCCTGCTCCACACCCTGGCACGGCTGCGCGATCTCGGCAATACGGTCATCGTCGTCGAACACGATGAAGATGCGATCCGTCACGCGGATCACGTCGTCGACTTGGGCCCGGGCGCGGGCGTGCACGGCGGCGAAGTGATCGCGCAAGGCACGCCGGCCGAGATCGCGAAGAATCCGAGCTCGATCACGGGCCAGTATCTCTCGGGGGCGCGCGAGATTCCCGTGCCCGCGTTGCGCACGCCCGTGCAGAAGGATCGGGCGTTGCGCATCGTGAACGCGCGGGGCAACAACCTCCGCGGTGTGACGGTCGACATACCCCTCGGCGTCATGACGTGTGTCACCGGCGTATCGGGCTCCGGCAAGTCGACGCTCGTCAACGACACGCTCTATCGGTACGTAGCGCGCACGTTGAACGATGCATCGACCGATCCCGCGCCATGCGACGGCGTCGAAGGATTGGACGAGATCGATCGCGTCATCGACATCGATCAGAGCCCGATCGGCCGCACGCCGCGCTCGAACCCGGCCACCTACACGGGATTGTTCACGCCGATCCGCGAAATGTTCGCCGCCGTTCCGGAAGCGCGCGCGCGCGGCTACGAGCCGGGACGTTTCAGCTTCAACGTCAAGGGCGGCCGTTGCGAAGCGTGCCAAGGCGACGGCGTCATCAAAGTCGAGATGCACTTCTTGCCGGACGTGTACGTGCCGTGCGATGTGTGCAAGGGCCAACGCTACAATCGCGAGACGCTCGAGATCCGTTACAAGGGCAGGAACATCCACGAAGTGCTCGAGATGACGGTCGAAGATGCGCTCGATTTCTTCCGCAACGCGCCCGCGATCGCACCGAAGCTGCAGACGCTCATCGACGTCGGGCTCTCCTATATACGGCTCGGCCAGAATGCGACGACGCTGTCGGGCGGCGAGGCGCAACGCGTGAAGCTTGCAAAAGAGCTCTCGAAGCGCTCGACCGGCAAGACGCTCTACATCCTGGACGAGCCCACTACGGGGTTGCACTTCTACGACATCGAGCAGCTTCTCGGTGTATTGCAGCGGCTACGCGACGAAGGCAACACCGTCGTCGTCATCGAGCACAACTTGGATGTCATCAAGACGGCAGATTGGATCGTCGACCTCGGCCCCGAGGGCGGAGACGGCGGCGGCACGATCGTCGCGACCGGCACGCCCGAGGAGATCGCCGCGAACGAGAGCTCGTACACGGGCCGCTATCTCATGACCTTGCTCGAACGCAAGCATCAGGCCCGCAAACGCGCCTGATGCGCTCGACACTGGACCAGACAATAGGAGGAATCGTGCTCGACCGATCGCCCATCGAAGCACGGCCGCAGAGCGCACGCGCGCTCTGCTCGTTCAGCGGCGGCAAGGATTCCTGCCTCGCGCTCTGGCGCGCGCAACAACTCGGCTTCGATGTCCGAACGTTGCTCGTCATGTTCGAGGAAGCGGGAGAACGCAGCCGTTCTCACGCCCTGCCCGCGCACTTGCTGTCACGACAAGCGAGCGCGCTAGGGCTCGAGCTCATGATTCGGCGAGCGAGCTGGGCTGACTACGAGCAAGTCTTTACGGCTGCGCTCTGCGAGCTCAAGGAGCGCGAATACGCGAGCGCCGTCTTCGGCGATATCGATCTGCAAGCGCATCGAGACTGGGAAGAGCGCGTCTGTGCCGCCGCCGGGCTCGCTCCCGTGCTGCCGTTATGGCACCGAGATCGACGCGAGCTCGCCCACGAAGTCATCGCCTCCGGATTTCGCTGCGTCGTCGTCTGCGTTGATTCGAAATTCCTTCCAGATGAGTTCTGCGGCCGCGAATACGACGAATCGTTTCTCGCCGATCTGCCGGCCGAAGTGGATGCGTGCGGCGAGAATGGAGAGTTTCACACGTTCGTCTACGACGGACCCAACTTCTCGAAGCCGGTAGAGTTCGAGATCTGCGGTCTCGAACCGTATGTCGCGCCCGCGGAATATGGCGCGGGACGCTATCTATTCGCTTCGCTCAGATGATGGCGACAGGTTCTAACGCCGCGCGGAGCGCGAGCTGAACACCTGCCTCACCTCTCCCTGCGAGACCGTTTCCCGATATCGACCTTCGGTGTAGTCCGCCACGATCGAACGCCAGAATGCGACGGCCGCCTTGTTGTAAATGAACTCGTTGATCGCCCACGTGCCAGCGAAGCGATTGAAGATCAAACGGGCCGCATCGCGTCCGATCCCGAGCCGCCGCGAGGAGGCGACTACGAAGAACTCCGCCATGCAGAAGTCGATTTCGTCGCGCTGATTACGCGGCGGGCGACTGACGAGCGCAAAACCGACCGGCCGCTCGTTCTTCAAGATGACCAAGGGGTGCGAGCTGTCGTCCGCGAACCAGCGCGCCATGAGCTCCGGCTCGCGCTCCGCATACGCCGGAAACATGCCCGTATTCATACTCGAATCGGACAGATCGTCGAGATACTCGGGATAGTGGCGCTGAATCCAGAGCCTGTCCTGAGGGGAATTGTTTGCGTCTCGAATCCGGACTGACACCGCGCGATCGGCCTTGCGAGCCGCCTCTTCGAAGGAACCGCATGTGATGGTCTAACGACCCGCGAATCGGGTCAACGTCGGGAGGGGATGAGGAGAATCGTGAGCCTCGTTCGGCCCAAAGAAAGTCAAACCGGAGATGACGTATTCTGCAGAAAGACGACGCGACAACGTCGCCGAAGATCAGGGTCGCCGGAGATCAGGCGGGCTCGCGCCCGCCTGATCGCACGAGTGATTACTCGAGTGATTACTCGGCAGCGGGCTCGGGCTCGGCCACATCACCCTCGGCCGGCGCATCGCCTGCGCCAGCCTCGGCGGCATCCGGCGCCGCACCGTCCATCGAATCGGTCTCAGCGGGCGGCGTCGCTTCCGCAGGGGCCGTGTCGGCCGGAGGAGCGGCCTCGGTCACGTCAGCAGGCGCCTCGTCTCTCTGGCCGCAAGCGGCGAGCGAGAGCGACATCATCAATGCAGCGAGAATCAGCTTCGTGTTCATGTGATCATCCACCCCTGTGGAGAGTTAGCAATGTTTATAACGACTCAGCGAGAGGACGGTTCCTCTGCTAACAGCGCGGCGAATTCTAGAGTGTTTCAGTTTCATTTGAAACCGCTTGTCTGGCCGCATCGTCGCTCGCAACGCGCGAGCGCATGTTCGATTCGCGTCAAGCGACTCGCAAAAAGCGCTTGTTTTATAGGGGTTTTAGCACTCTCCGGCTGTTTGACACAGCAACGAATCGACGATGCGATTCTCGATGCATGGACACACGATACAGCGCTGCCACTTGCGACGCGCATTGACGAAACATTGACAATTGAGCGCGCGTACGCGGTGCAGACACGCGTCGTGCGCAAGACGTTGCGCGGCGAAGCGCCTGTCGGATTCAAAGCGGGACTGACATCTCAGAGCGCTCAAGATCGCTTCAACGCCCACGGTCCGATTGCAGGCGTGCTGCTCGTGCCGGCTTCAGCCACGCCGCGCGAGCTGCGACTGAGCGAGCTTCGCGGGCTCTATGTCGAATTGGAGGTTGCCTTGCGCGTCGGCAAGCGCATCGACGAGCGCCTTGCCGATATCGAAGCGCTGAAAGCGCACATCGATGGTATCGCCCCTGCCATCGAGCTTCCGAATCTCGACTACGACATGCCGGAACGACTCACCGCGACGGACATCGTCGCATCGAACGTCGCAGCCGCGTACTTCGTCACCGGGGAATTCGTGTCGCCCTCTCGGCGTGACCCGAATCGAGTGACCGCGACACTCGTGTGCGACGGACACAAAGCGAACGTCGGCGTCGGTCGCGACTCGATGGGCGATCAGTGGGTCGCCGCTTTGTGGCTCGCGAATACGATGATCGATCAAGGATGGGTCTTGGAGCCCGGCCAAGTGCTGCTCACCGGAGCGCTGGGCGCGATGGTCCGAGCGCGGCCAGGCGCCTGCACGGCAGAGTTCGGCGATTGGGGCAGCCTCGACGTTCGCATCGTTCCTTAGAAGGGATCACAGGGCATCTCCGGCGCCGATCTAGAACCGCTCGCGAAGCGGGACGATCGGTCTTAGACTCAAGCTCGCGATCGCACGGACACGCTCATGCTCGATTCTCTCTACGCCGAACACCTGCTAGTTCAACGGCAGCGCCTAGATTTGGCGTTGGCCGACTGCGGCTACGACTCGCTCGCGATCTATGCCGGCGAGCCGCACGTGCAATTCCTCGACGATCAGCCTTATCCGTTCAAGCCCAATCCGCACTTCAAGCTGTGGGTGCCGACGGCAGACGTCGCCGGGTCTTGGTTGCTGTACAGGCCGTCGGGCAAGCCCCAGTTGCTCTTTCTCCAGCCGCTCGATTTCTGGCACAAGCCGCCCTCGACGCCGCGCGAGTTCTGGACCCGTCACTTCGATATCACGGTGCTCCGCGCCGCGAGCGACGCGGAGGCGCACGTACGCAACTTGCCTCGCTGCGCGTTCATCGGCGAGTGGAACGATCGCTTCGAGACTTACGATCTTGCCGATCGCAACCCAGCGAATTTGCTCACGCAGCTTCATTATTGGCGCGCGTTCAAGACGAAATACGAGATCGAGTGCATGCGCCGCGCGTGCGCACGCGCCGTGAAGGGACATCGCGCCGCTGAAGCCGCGTTCCGCGACGGCGCTTCCGAATACCAGATTCATCTCGCGTACCTGCACGCGTGCGAGCACATCGACGAGGAGCTCCCCTATCCGAGCATCGTCGCGCTGAACGAGAACGCGGCTATCCTGCACTATCAGCATCGCGAGCGCACGTCGCCTCGTGTGCGTCGTTCGTTCTTGATCGATGCCGGTGCTGACTTCGGCGGCTACGGTTCCGACATCACTCGTACCTACGCACACCGGAACGACGACTTCGCGGCGCTCATCGAACGCATGGACGAGCTTCAACAGCAATTATGTCAAGAGGTTCGAAGCGGCACCGAGTACGTCGACCTCCATTTGAACGCACATCGTCTCATTGCGGATCTGCTCCGTGAGGCGGGCATCATTTCGCTGGGCGCCGAGGAAGCCGTCGATTCGGGCATCTCGAGCGTCTTCTTTCCGCACGGCATCGGCCACCTACTCGGTCTGCAGGTGCACGACGTCGGCGGCTTTTCGATCGATACGAACGGCGCGCGCCGCGAAAGCCCGCCAGCGCACCCTTACCTGCGTCTCACGCGAACGCTAGCGCCGGGGTTCGTCGTCACGATCGAACCCGGCATCTACTTCATCGAAAGCCTGCTCGAGAAAGCGCGTTCCTCGAACGCGCGCAAGCACATCAATTGGAATGCGGTCGAGCACTTCAAACCGTACGGCGGCATCCGAATCGAAGACGATGTCGTCTGCACCGATGGCGAGCCCGAAAACTTGACGCGAGACGCGTTCGCGCGCACGTAACTATCTCCGGAGAAGAAGATCTCTCGCCATAGAATCTTGGCGAGAGACGTTCTTGTCTTGCGACGCGCTTACTGCTGACGCTTCAGCAGATCCCGGATCTCTTCCAACAGGACTTCCTGACGCGGGGGCGGCGGCGGAGGCGTCGACGGGGCCACTTCTTCTTTGCGCTTCAAGCGATTGATCATCTTGATCACGAGGAAGATGGCGAATGCGACGATGAGAAAGTCGAACGTCGTCTGCAGGAAAGCGCCGTAATTGATCGTCACGGGATCCATCCCTTCCCGTACGGCCGGCAGCGTCACCGCCAAATCGGTGAAATCGACGCCACCGATGAGATAGCCGAGGGGCGGTGTGATGATGTCGTTCACGAACGAGGTAACGATCTTGCCGAAGGCGGCGCCGATGATGATACCGACGGCCATATCGACGACGTTGCCCTTCACCGCGAACTCGCGGAATTCTTTGACGAAGCTCATTCGGAGTCTCCTTCTAATTAGTTGGGCTGGGACCTGAGGCCGGGGGCTTTGGTCAGAAAAGTCTCTTTTGCGTCCGCAATGCGTTACTTCGGGGACAGAGCATATATCGCGGCGCGCACGGTGTGTTCTTTCGCTTGCCCGAGCCCATGCCCCACACCCCCAGCCCGACCGACTAAGTCAGTCTATTGATTCCATTGTAAGCCGCGACCCGATATGCCTCCGCCATCGTCGGATAGTTGAAGGTCGTTCGCGTGAAGAAGCGGACGTCGTTCAAATCGCGGCTCGCCATGACGGTCTGGCCGATGTGTACGATCTCGGAGGCGCCGTCGCCGAAACAATGGACGCCGAGCACTTCCATCGTCTCCGTGTGAAAGATGAGCTTCAGCATGCCCACGCGCTCGTCCGTCATCTGCGCCCGCGCGAGATTCTTGAAGGCACAATGACCGACTTCGTACGGAACGCGCGCTTCCTGTAGCTCTCGCTCGGTGCGGCCGACGGATGAGATCTCGGGAATCGTATAGATCCCGCTCGGGATGCGCTCTTGATGATGCGGTTCGATCGTGGGGTCGAGAATGTGCTGCACGGCGTGCGTGCCTTGCACGTAGGCGGCGCTCGCGAGCGCCGGCGGCCCCACGATGTCGCCGACGGCATAAATGTGCGGGACGGTCGTTTGATAGTGGCCGTTCACCGCGATGTGGCCGCGCGAATTCGCGGTGAGGCCCACGGCCTCCAGCCCGAGACGATCGGAGTTGCCGGTGCGCCCGTTCGCCCAGAGGAGCACGTCCGACTTGATCTTGCGCCCCGATTGGAGGTGCAGTACGACGTCGCGCTCGCGCGCCTCCAGGTGCTGAATCTGCTCGTTGTGCCGAATCACGCACCCCTGCTCGCGCAAGTGGTACGAGAGCGCTTCCGTGATCTCATCGTCCAAGAACGACAGCAGGCGATCGTGCGTGTTGACGAGGGTGACCTTCGCACCGAGGTTGATGAAAATGGACGCATACTCGCACCCGATCACGCCTGCGCCGTAGATCGTGACGGCAAACGGGTGCTCACCGTAACGGAGGACCGAATCGCTGTCGCGCACGCGTGGATGGGAAAAATCGAGCTCCGGCGGATGATAGGGGCGCGAGCCGGTCGCGATGACGATGTGCTTGCCCTCGATACGTATTGGATTGCCGGTTGCCGCGCGCACCTCCAATGTGTGCGCATCGACGAAGCGCGCCTCCCCTCCGAAGATCGGAACGCGATTGCGCTCGTAGAAGCGCCGACGACTTGCCGTCTGCGTCTCGACGATCTTGTTCGCGGATGCAAGCAACTGCGGATAACCGAGGCGGGACGCATCCCGAAACTCCTTCAGCATCGGGTTGCGGCGCAGGTCATGGAGGATCTTGACTGCGTGGCGCAGCGCTTTACTCGGAATCGTGCCCCAATGCGTGCAGCCGCCGCCGACTTCGAAGTAGCGTTCGATGAGCGCGACGGTGCGATGATTCTTCGCCGCCATCATCGCGGCGCCCTCGCCTGCCGGCCCGCTGCCGACGACAACTACGTCGAATGCCTTCATCTTGAGGTCTACCTTACCCGATAGGCTCCGGGCAGACGGGAGCTTCACCCGGGAGTCGCGTCGAGATAAACGCACCGTCCGAGCTAATGACTGCCGCGAGCCGCGCTTCGGTCTTTACATCTTGCATACAAGGTCGAAACACGCGAGGTTGCTGCCCGCGGGGCATGCGTTGCGTACACGCAAAGCGCTTCCGCTTGCTTTATAAAGACAGTACCCTTTGTGCGACGAACGTCAGTGTAATCGATTCTGCTGCGCAGTACGTATCGACTGCGAGAATGCACTGATTGCAGGTGACGCACGAGAGACGACGATAAGGCTATACGAATGTCGACGGTCAACCAGGGGGATTCAATGAGCTCACGAAGCAGGTCCTTGCGCATGGCTGTGTTTGCAACGCTGGCGGCAGTCGCTGCACCGCTCGCCGCGCAGGAGACACAAGACACTCAGGAGACCGGCCGGCAGATCGACACCATCGTGGTGACGGCGCAGAAGCGCGAGCAGAGTTTGCAGGACGTCCCCATCGTCGTTACGACGATCTCGGAACAGCTGCTGCAGGACACGGGCGTCAAGGACATCAAGGACCTCACGTTGCTGACCCCTGGCCTCATCGTCACGTCCACGACGAGCGAGACAGTCACGACGGCGCGCATTCGCGGTATCGGCACGGTCGGGGACAACCCAGGCCTCGAATCGTCGGTCGGCGTCGTCATCGACGGCGTCTACCGCCCACGCAACGGCGTGAGCTTCGGTGACCTCGGCGAAATCGAACGCATCGAGGTGCTGAAAGGCCCGCAAGGCACCCTCTTCGGTAAGAACACCTCCGCGGGTGTGATCAACGTGGTCACGAAGCGGCCGTCGTTCGATTTCGGCTCGCAAGTCGAGCTCACCGCGGGCGACTACGGCGAGTTCGGCGGCTCGGCTTCGATCACCGGACCGATCGTTGGCGAGACGGTTGCGGGCCGCCTATACGTCGCGGCGCGCGAGCGCGACGGCTTTCTCGATGTCGAAACCGGTCCCGGGCCGCGCACCGAAAAGGAAGATTTCGATCGCAGCTTCTACACCGTTCGCGGTCAGCTCCTCATCGAGCCTTCGAGCGCTTTCGATATGCGGCTCGTCGCCGACTACACCGACCGCGACGAGAACTGCTGCTTGGGAACTCACGTCGTGCTGAGCCCGAATCCGGCGGTGCTCCAAGTGCTGAATACGATTCAGCCAGGCTCGTTCGCGAATCCGGCGGATCCGTTTGCACGGCGCGCATATGCGAATCGCTCGACGGAGCAGCAAATCGAGGACATGGGCGTGTCGCTCGAGATGAATTGGGATCTGCGCGCGTTCGGCGACTCGACCCTGACATCCGTGACCGCGTGGCGCAACTGGGAATCGACGAACGGTCAGGATTCCGACTTCA
>JAAYXG010000342.1 GCA_012516015.1 Lysobacteraceae bacterium
GCGCGCGACGCGTCGGCGTATCGATCCACCACGTGGATCCGAGCTCGGGAAGCGAGACGACACGCCCGGGCGAGCCCCCCGCCTACGACACATCCGCGACCGATGTATGTATGTAGCCTTCCGTAGGCGGACTACCGATTGCAGTGGCGGCACGTACATAGCACTCTCTGTTGACTCGACAACTGTACACGACAGGGATCAGCACGATGCGTCCGCTAGCCGCCGTACTCGTTGGTTCGCTTCTCGGTCTCCAGCTCGGCATCGCAGCATCGGCCGAGCAAACCGCAAATGACCTGATTGCAACCGACGCAACGACGGACAGCGATGGAAGGGCGCTTCGCGTCGCAAACAATGGCATCGACACACCCGATTGTGGTCTGAGCCACCCCTGCCGCTCGATCGGCCAGGCCATCACCAATGCTGACGAGGGAGACACGATCCTCGTCGGCCCAGGCCGCTACGGGGACCTCAACGCAAACGGCATCTTCGGCGATCCGGGTGAGGAGAGATTGGACAGCGAGGGATGTCTGGTGTGCATCACGAAATCCCTTGTCGTTGTGTCGACTCAGGGAGCCGCATCCACGATCATTGACGCGGCGGGTAACCTCACGGCCGGTCTGTTGAATGCAGTATCTGTCTCCGCTGACGGCGCGATCTTCGGACGGCGCGATCGCGGCTTCACGATCACTAACAGTCCGGAGAATGGGTTCAGGGTCGCATCCGCACGACGCGTACGGATCGAAGGAAACGTCGCGTTGGGCAATGGTGCCAGCGGGTTCTTCTTCGAACCGGGTGAGGGTCTGATTCGCGTATCGCGCAACATCTCGGTCGACAACGATACCGGCTTCTCGGTGTTCGGTCCCAACATGGCGGGAGCCTCCGGTCGCGTCGAGCTCTTCCGAAACGTGGCTTCCCGGAATACGACGAGCGGCTTCTTTTTCGCCGCTGTCGAAGGTATTACCGTCACGCACCGTGTTCTGCAGAACATCGCGAGTCAGAATGGCGTGTTCGGCAACTTCACAGGCAACGGAATCACAATTGGAGCTTCCGGCTTGCTGATCGAAGACAACACGATTACAGGGAACGTGATAGGAGTGCTCGTCGGAGAAGGAGCGTCACGATTGCTCGGTAACACGATCGCCGGCAATCTGGTGTTCGAGGTACAACTCTCGGCTGGGGCGGATGCGGGCAATCGGCTCAACGAGAACAATCTGTTCGGCGGTCCTTTCAGCGGGTGCGTCGTCGATAACCAATCGGAGGAAAGAGTCGACGCTCGCAACAACTACTGGGGCACGCCGAGCGGCCCGACGCCCCCCATCGAGTTTGTGTGTACTGCACCTGACTTGGTGCGCATCGAGCCAATCGCAAAGAACGCATTCCCAACCAAGCCGTAGGCCGCGACCTGAGGCTCGAGCCGATCGAAAGTACGAGCCCTCCGAGAGAGGCAGAGTACGGCCGATGCAGATTGGAACTGTACCTATTGCATTCGGATTTCATCCCCGATCATAGGTTCACTGCCACTGCATCGAGTGAAGATCCATGAAGACACTGTTCGTCACCGGCGCGAGCTCGGGATTCGGGCGCGCGATAGCCGAACGCTTTCTCGAGGAAGGTTGGCGTGCGATCGTTTGCGCGCGTCGCGCCGATCGGCTGCAAGTCTTCTCGAGCCGTTTTCCCGATCGAGTATTGCCGCTACAGCTCGACGTGACCGACCTCGCCAAGGTCGCGACTACGATTCAGGATCTGCCGAGGGAGTTTGCGAATATCGACGTTCTCGTCAACAACGCCGGCCTCGCGCTCGGTCTCGCGCCGGCACACGAGGCGAGCCTCGATGACTGGGATCGTATGATCGCGACGAATTGCTCGGGGCTCGTGCACGTCACCCGTGCGGTGCTGCCAGGCATGGTCGCGCGCAAGCAAGGCGGCATCGTGAACATCGGGTCGGTCGCCGGCGACAATCCTTATCCAGGCGGCAACGTGTACGGGGCGACGAAGGCGTTCGTACGTCAGTTCACGAATAATCTAAATGCCGATCTGATCGGCACGGGCGTGCGCGCGACCTGCGTCGAGCCCGGACTCTGCGGCGGGACCGAGTTCTCCAATGTGCGATTCGCCGGGGACGACGAACGCGCGAAGGCGGTGTACGCCGGGACCACGCCGCTCACGGCGGAAGACATCGCCGACACCGTGTACTGGATCGCGACCCGCCCGCCTCACGTCACGATCAACGTGATCAGCCTGATGCCGAACTGCCAGTCATTCGGGCCGCTCGCGATAAAGCGCGCGCAGACTGAATGAACGGCGGGCCAGGATTACCGACCAGGATCACCAATCGATCGCGGTTCGCGCTGCCGGCGCTTGATAGGGCGTCGTGACGTCCGCGCTGTATGCGAACGTTCTGCTGCGATCGGGCGGCAGCGGTGCGATGATCCGCCAAGATTGCGTCGGGTTGAGGATCGCCCAGAACGGTGCGGCGATGCCTGGCCAGACATTCGGGGTGACCGGTTCTCGGCGGCCCCGAACTTCCACCTCCTCCGCGTCCTGAAATGTCGCGGCCAAGAGCGCCTGGATCTCCTGCTCGGAGAACAGCTCGGTGATGTCGGGGATTCGAAGGTCCAGGGCTTTGGACGTCTGCACCGGCTCGCGCGCATCAGCGGTCTCTTGCGCCTCCCCGGCGGGGGCGATGAGAAACGTCATCGCCAA
>JAAYXG010000343.1 GCA_012516015.1 Lysobacteraceae bacterium
AACAATTGGATCTCGCCTATGTCGAAGCACAGGAGCCGAGCGGATAGGAGCCAGCGATGGCCGATGCGCAAGACGAATTGAAAGCCGCGGTCATCGAGCACACGAAAGCGAGCGGCATGCGTCGGCTCATCCTGGCGTCGATCAACTCGCTCAAGGGGCTTCGCAGCGCGATTCGGTCCGAGGCGGCGTTTCGCCAGGAGCTCGCGCTTGCGTTCGTGCTTGTCCCGCTCGGCCTCTGGCTAGGCGAGTCGTCGATCGAGAAAGCTTTGCTCGTCGCTTCCGTGTTGCTCGTGCTGGTGGTCGAATTGCTGAATACCGCGATCGAAGCCGTCGTGGATCGCGTGGGCCTCGAGCATCATGTACTGTCGGGCCGCGCGAAAGATGTAGGATCGGCGGCAGTTCTCGTCGCGCTTGTTCTCATGGTGACGGTGTGGGCTCTGTTGTTGTTTCCATGAGGGGAACTACCCGTCTTGCGGGGGCTCCTAGCTACCGTCCTTCCAAACGCTTGTGATGCCTCCTTATGCATAGACTCCTCCTCGCCGCGATCGTCTTCCTCGCCCTCCCTTCGATTGCGGCCGACCAGGTATCCGCGCCGGTCGTTTCGGTCCCTGAAGTCGAGGATTCTCGGTGGACGCGCACGATTGAGCGGGTCGCAAGCGGTGTCGTCACGATTCAAGTGGATTTGACGCGCGCGTTCGACACCGAATGGAACATGTCGAGCCAGGCGACCGGATTCGTCGTCGACGCGAAGCGCGGCTTGATCCTGACGAATCGGCACGTCGTCACGCCGGGGCCCGTGACCGCGCAGGCGGTATTCTTGAATCGGGAAGAGGTCAAGCTCTATCCCGTGTACCGCGACCCGGTCCATGACTTCGGCTTCTATCGCTACGATCCGTCGAAGCTGCGCTTCATCGAGCCGACCGAGCTCAAGCTCTATCCGGAAGGCGCTCAAGTCGGACGCGAGATTCGCGTGATCGGCAACGATGCCGGCGAGCAGCTGTCGATTCTCGCCGGCACGCTGGCGCGCCTCGATCGCGAAGCGCCGAACTACGGTCTCGGCAAGTACAACGACTTCAACACGTTCTACTACCAAGCAGCGTCGAGCACCTCCGGCGGCTCGTCCGGCTCGCCCGTCATCGACATCGAAGGTCGCGTGCTCGCATTGAACGCGGGAGGCAGCACGGCAGCGGCGTCGAGCTTCTACTTGCCGCTCGATCGCGTCGCGCGTGCGCTGCGTCTGATTCAAGAGGGCAAGCCCGTCACGCGCGGAACGCTGCAGACCGTCTTCTCGTACACGCCCTACGATGAAGTGCGGCGACTCGGCCTCGACAACGAAACGGAATCGGAGGTGCGACGCAAGTTCCCGCGGAGCACGGGCATGCTCGTCGTCTCGGAAGTGCAGCGCGGCTCGCCGGCGGAGAAGATCATCGAACCGGGCGACATTCTCGTGCGCATCAACGGCGAGCTCGCCATCGATTTCAACGCACTCGCGACGGTGCTCGACGAAGGCGTCGGCAGGACGGTCGAGCTCACGCTTCAGCGGGGCGGCCAGGTGCTCGAGCGGAAACTCACGATCGAAGATCTGTACGCCATCACGCCCGACGCCTTTGTCGAGTTCGGCGCTGCGGTCGTACACGATCTGTCGTGGCAGCAGGCGCGCCACATCAACGTGCCGATCAGCGGCGTGTACGTTGCGAATCCGGGCTACGTGTTCGGCGCGGCGGCGGTGCCGCGCGGCGCGGTGATCACCGAGATCGACGGCAAGCCGATCGCGACGCTCGCGGAGTTCGAAAGCGTCATGCGAGAGATGAAAGACGGCGAACGCGCCACGGTGCGCTTCTTCACGATCGACGATCCGAAGACCGCGCAATGGCGCGTGATTCGCATGGATCGTCGCTGGTATCCCGCTTCGACCTGCCGGCGCGACGACCAACTCGGTACCTGGCCCTGCGCGGCTTGGATGGAGGATGGCGTTGCCGAGCCGCCGAAACCCGCGACGACGACCTTCGCGAAGACGAACGATCCGATCGTTACGCGGATTGCGCCCTCGCTCGTGCTCGTCAACTTCGACATGCCGTATTCGGTGTCCGGCATCACGGAGCGTCACTACTATGGTACCGGGCTCATCATCGATGCCGAGCGCGGTTTGGTGGCGGTCGATCGCAATACGGTGCCGGCGCCCATAGGCGATGTGCGCCTCACGTTCGCAGGCACGATTGAAGTGCCCGGCCGCGTCGAGTACATCCATCCGCTGCACAACCTTGCGGTGGTCTCCTACGACCCGAAGCTGATCGGCGCCACACCGACGCGTTCGGCGACCTTCAAGCCGACGGAATTGCATTCGGGTGAGGGTGTGTGGGTCGTCGGCCTGCGCGCCGACGGCAAGGTGCAATCGCGACAAGCAACGGTCGCGTCCGTCGATCCGGTGCAGTATCCGCTTTCCCGCACGCTGCAGTTCCGCGAGTCCAATCTCGAGACGGTAAGCCTCGTGAACGGACCGAGCGATTACGACGGGGTCATCGTCAACAAGAGCGGCGAGGTGATGGCGACATGGGCCAGCTTTGCCTATGAAGCCGGCCGTGAGATCGCGCAGGAGAACCGCGGCATTCCGGCGGACCTGATCGTCGAGATGTTGAATGCCGTGCGCAACGAGCGGCCGCTGCGCTCGCTCGAGGCGGAGCTGCTGCCGATTCCGCTGTCGGCAGCGAGCAAGCTCGGCCTCTCACAGGACTGGATCAAGCGAATCACGGAGCACAGCCCGGAACGGCGCCAGGTCCTGAGCGTCACCCGCCTCGTGGGCGGATCGCCGGCTGACAGCATCCTGCGTTCGGGAGACCTCATCCTCGCAATCGACGGGGAGATCGTGAATCGCTTCCGCGAGGTCGAGCGCGCGGTTCAAAAGCCGAGCGTGCGTGCCGTCGTCTTGCGCAACGGGACGGAGCAGACGATCGAAGTGCCCACGGTCGCATTGGAGGGCACGGCGCTCGACCGCATCGTCGTATGGGCCGGCGCGGTGCTGCAAAGACCGCATCGCGCGCTCGCGGCCCAGCGCGGTATAGGACCGGAGGGCGTCTTCGTTGCCTACTTCTCGTACGGCTCGCCCGCCACGCGCTATCAGTTGTGGGCTGGCCGACGGATCACGGAGGTCGACGGACAGCCGACGCCCGATCTCGATGCGTTCATCCGCGCCGTCGCCGGACGCGAGGACAGCAGCTCCTTGCGCTTGCGAACGCTGACCTGGAACGGCTCGGTGGAAGTCATCACGCTCAAGCTCGACAATCAGTATTGGCCGATGTACGAGCTCAGACGTACTGACGAAGGCTGGAAACGGTATGGTCCCGGCGCCTCGAAGGAGTCGAGCCCGCAGGTGAGTAGCCTCGGAGGCGGCTAGCGGATATCGAACGCCAGGGCCCTCAGTGTTTGCCGCACGCCACACGTGGCGAACGCGCGCGCCGCGGGGATTCGGCGCCCCTGCTATGATTGATGGATGGTCACTGCACGGGTTCTGCAGCAACAGATTTTGCATGCCGTCGAAGCGCTGCGTGCCGGCGAGCTCGTCGCGTTCCCCACGGAAACCGTGTACGGCCTCGGTGCGAACGCGAACAATCCCGAGGCGGTTCGCAAGATTTTCCAAGTCAAAGGACGGCCTTCGACTCATCCAGTCATCGTGCACATCGATCATCCGCGCTACCTGCAGCGTTGGGTGCGCGAGATGCCGCCCGAAGGAAAGAAGCTCGCGGATGCATTCTGGCCGGGGCCGCTCACGATCGTTGCAAAGCGCGCTCCTGCGGTGAACGACGTCATCACGGGCGGCCAGGATACGGTCGCGATCCGCGTGCCGAATCATCCCATCGCGCAGCAACTGCTCAATGCGTTCGGAGGCGGGATCGCCGCGCCGTCGGCGAACCGCTATGGGCGAGTCAGCCCGACGCGCGCCGAGCATGTGCGAGAAGAATTCGAGGACGAGGTGGAGATCATCCTCGACGGCGGCGATTGCAAAGTCGGCCTCGAGTCGACGATCGTCTCATGCGTGGGCGACGTGCCGTACGTGTTGCGTCCCGGCAGCATCAGTCTCTCTCAGTTGCGGGCCGTGTGTCCCTCGATTCAAGTCGGCCCGAATCCCAGCGCGCCGCGCGTTCCGGGCACGACCGCGCGTCACTATTCGCCTGCGACGCCGTTGAACGTCGTGCCGAGTCGGCGACTCGAGCAAGTCATGAACGAGTTCACGTCGAAGGGCGAGAAAGTGGCCGTGCTCGCTCAACGGCCGCCGGCCACGGCCAATCCGTACATGACGTGGGTGAATGCCGGCATTCGTCCGGATCACTATTCCCGTCAGCTCTATGCAAACCTGCGCACGCTCGACAAGGCAGGCGCCAAGATCATCCTCGTCGAAGAAGTCCCTGAAGGAGAGAAGTGGGACGCCGCGCGCGACCGTCTGAGACGCGCCGCCTCTGCGGAGAACATCGTGACCTACGATCAAGATATCGCGGCGTGGGTCGCGGATTTCGGCGAGGAGGGCGGGCCAACTCGATGACGGCTCCGCGGTCGTCAGCCGACGGTCGACAGCCCACAGGAAGAGGGCGCCTCGCTTGTCGTCAGCCGTGAACGGTCAACCTGCAGTTGAGTAGCAACGCGACCGAGGGCGGTTCCCGCCGCCGCTTCTAGTCCGCTTGTACCGTGCGTTCTTTCGCCCACGCTCTCAACTCGCCGATTCTTTCCGCCATGACGATCGACAGCGGGCGCGTCGCTTGAATCTCGTGTAGCACGTGAACGGCGCCCGGGCGTTCGTCGTGCGCGTGGGCAGCGAAGATTGCGGAGACGATTGCTTGCTCGATTTCCGCGCCCGAGAAGCCTTCGCACGCCGCCGCGAGGCGAGCGACGTCGGTCTCGCTCAGCGCCAATTCGCGCTTCCTCGCGTGAATGTTGACGATGTCCTGCCGAACTTTCCGGCTGGGCAGGTCGACGAAGAAGATCTCGTCGAAACGACCTTTGCGGATGAGCTCGGGCGGCAATGCGGAGATGTCGTTTGCCGTCGCCACGACGAATACCTTCGTCTTCTTCTCGGCGAGCCACGTGAGGAACGTCCCGAGCAGACGTCGCGAGATGCCGCTGTCGCCATCGCTCGTTGCGAGGCCTTTCTCGATCTCATCGATCCAAAGTACGCACGGCGCGAGCACGTCGGCGGTCGCGAGGGATTCGCGCAGGTTGCGCTCCGATTCGCCGATGTACTTGTTGTGGATCGAAGCGAAGTCGAGCCGCAAGAGCGGCACGCCGTAAATGCCCGCCGCTGCCTTCGCGGCCACGCTCTTACCGCATCCCTGGACACCGAGCAGCAGCACGCCTTTCGGTGCATCGAGCTTCGGTGCGGAGCCATCGAACGCCGGTTTGCGCTGGCGTAGCCACTCCTTGAGCCGCGACATGCCGCCCAAGTCCGCGAACTGCGCGGTGTCGTACTCGTAGGAGAGCACGCCGCTGCGATTCAGCAGCTCGTACTTGGCCTTCATCACGCCCGGCAAATCGCTCGGCAGCAGAGCGCCGTCATCGAAAATCGCCTTTCGGGCGAGGCGTTCCGTGTCGCCCGTGGACAGGCCGGCCAGGTTCTCGACGAGAAGCTCGAGCGACTTTCGGTCCGTGCGCACTTTGCCGCCGTGCATTTTCGCCCACTCGCTCGCGACCTTCTCTACGATGAGGTGCCGCTCGGCGCGATTGGGAAACGCGAGCCTGAAGCGCGCGGAGAGATGCTCGAGCTCTCGCGGCAGAGCGATCTCGTGGCTGATCAGCACGAGCGTGCGAGCCGTGCGCCCGTGCGTCTGACAGATGTCCTTCAGCAAGCGCACGTTGATCGGATCGTTCATGAACGGGTGGAAGTCGAGCAAGACGTACAGCCCCGCCTTGTTGGATGCGCGAATCGATTTCAGTACCTCCGTCGGCTCCGAGTTGTGCCGCTGCGCGCCGCCGAGATCGATGTCGATGCGCCGCAGCCCATCCGTCACCGCCCACTGAAACACCGGAAGGTGCTCCTTCGTGGCGAGCTGGCGCGCCAGCGTGAGCAGCAGCTCGAGCGCACGCGGCTCGTCGCGCGTCTCGATGACGATCAGTGGTATGCGGCTCTTCAGCAGGGCGCCGAGATCGCGCTGCGAGTCGGTTGAGCTGGGCATCGCGAGAGGATCCTGTGCTTTGTCGGCGTTAGTCTACAGCTGCTGGGCCTTTGCGACGCGCCGCCCAGTGTGAAGCGCAGCGCGAGCTCGTCACGCGACGGATCGAAAAAATGCGACGCAGTTCTTGCATCGCTGCGCATTTTTGTTACATTTCGCGCCGGCCTGTGTAAGAGAGCACCCAGAGTCATCGCGAAAGCTGCAGGTGCCGCTCGACCAGAACTTGTGAGAGCAAACGAACTTCGACTGCTCTTGTTGGTTGGTTAAGTGTCCGCAGCTTTGTCGATGAGGTGCCCAACAGGTGTTGCCACGCGCAGCGAAGCATTCCCTAGCCGTTTCCCCGTCTCAAGCCTTCGATTCCACGACGCTCTCGGAAGCTGAAATCCGCGGGTTGGTCGCGCGTTTCGGTTCGCCTCTGCTCGTGATCGACTGCGACCAGGTGCGCCGTCAGTATCATGCATTGCGGGCGGCGCTGCCGGGTGTCGATCTGCATTATGCGCTCAAGCCGCTGCCGCACGCGTCCGTAGTCGCATGCTTGCGCGACGAAGACGCCTATTTCGATCTCGCCACGACCGGCGAAGTGGAGTTGGTAAAGGCACAAGGCGTCGCGCCGGAGCGCTGCATCCACACGCACCCGATCAAGCGCGACAGCGACATCCGCGACGCGCTCCGATTCGGCGTCACGACGTTCGTCGCCGACAATGAGGACGAGATCAAGAAGTTCGTACGCTATCGCAAGCGTGCGGAGCTGCTCCTGCGGGTGTCGTTTCGCAGTCCGAGCGCCGTGGTCGATCTGTCGAAGAAGTTCGGCTGCGAGCCGAATGCCGTGCTGGGGCTCATCGAGCTCGCGAGGCGGCTCGGTATCCGCGTGCGCGGACTGTCCTTCCACGTCGGCTCTCAGGCGACCGATCCGGCCAAGTACGTCGAGGCGATTCGCGCCTGCACGAACCTGATCGCGGAAGGCTTGCTCGCAGGGCTGCCCGCGCTCGAGGTCCTCGACATCGGTGGAGGCTTTCCGGTCACATACGGCGAGGACGTTATGCCCATCGAGACGTTCTGCGCGCCAATCCGTGAAGCGCTCGCGAAGCTGCCGAAGCACGTTCGCGTCATCGCCGAGCCGGGCCGCTTCATTGCCGCGCCTGCGGCGATCGCGATCTCGAGCGTGATGGGCAAAGCGAAGCGCGACGGGCGCTGGTGGTACTACCTCGACGACGGCTTGTACGGATCGTACAGCGGTCAGCTGTTCGACCATGCGAAGTACCCCGTGGCGGCGCTGCGTCAGGACGGCGAGCTTCACCCGAGCGTGCTCGCGGGCCCGACCTGCGATTCAATCGATGTCATCGACGATGCGATCCTGCTGCCCGAGCTCGAAGTAGGCGACTTGCTCGTCGGGCGCATGATGGGTGCTTACACCTGGGCAAGCGCGACCGATTTCAATTTCTTCAAGCGCGCCAAGGTCGTCGTGATGCACGAGTGCGAGGATGCGAAGCGCGTCGTTCGCTTGCAGCGCAAGGCCTCGCGGCGCAGCGCGGCCTAGCGTTCAGTCCACAGTCCACAGCCAGAGAAGGTGCTTGCTTGCCGCGGCAGCGGCAGCTCTGGCTGTAGACCGTGCGCCGTAGTCCAGGAAAATGCTCCTCCACGTCACCGACTTCGTTGCAGGCGCTCGCGCGGCGCGCGGAATCGCGGTCGTCATCGACGTCTTCCGTGCGTTTTCTTTGGCGGCTTACGCCACCGCCCGCGGCGCGCGGCGGATTGTCCCGGTCGCGGACGTGGAGGCGGCACGGACGCTGAAGCGAGAGCACCCCGATTG
>JAAYXG010000344.1 GCA_012516015.1 Lysobacteraceae bacterium
ATCAACGGCATCGGCGAGCGCGCAGGCAATTGTTCGCTCGAGGAAGTCGCGATGGCGCTGAAGACGCGCGAGAGCTTCTTCGGCGTGACGACGGGGATCAACACGACTCGCCTGTATCCGACGAGCCGGCTCGTTTCGCAGATCACCGGGATGCCGATTCCGCGCAACAAGGCGATCGTCGGCGAGAATGCGTTCGCACACGAATCGGGCATCCATCAGCACGGCATGCTGCGACACCACTCGACGTACGAGATCATGCGTCCGCAAGACGTTGGCCTGTCGCGCACGAATCTCGTGCTCGGCAAGCACAGCGGCCGTCATGCCTTCCGCGAGCGCGTCAAGGATCTCGGCTTCGAGGTCGAGGAAGCGGAGCTGAACCGCCTCTTCGAAGAGTTCAAAGCGCTCGCCGACAAGAAGAAGGAGCTCTTCGACGGCGACATCGAGGCGCTCGTCATGCGTGCGGAATCGGGCGCCGAGGGGCCCTGGTCGCTCGAAAGCCTGAAAGTCGAAACGACGAGCGGAGCGAACGCATCGGTCGTCTTGCGTCTCAAACACGCCGACGGACGTAGCGTCGAGCAGAAGATGACGGCGGAAGGTCCCGTCGATGCCGTCGTGAAGGCGATCGATGCGGCGACCGGCACCTCGGTTCAAGTACGCAAGTTCGAGGTGCACAGCGTGTCGGTCGGCGAGGACGCGCAGGGCGAAGCGCTCCTCACCGTGGAGCACAACGGACGCAGCTATCGCGGTTCCGGCGTCAGCACGAACATCGTCGAAGCAGCCGCTCGCGCTTATATCGAAGTCGTCAACCGTATCGAAGCGACGCGTGCCACGGCTGAACGAACGGGAGTCGAGCGTCGAACGGTCGACCGCTCGACCGTCTCCGCGATCTGATCGAAGGACGATCGCAAGACCTGAGGAGCTCAACCATGCCGATCACTGCCGCCAAACACATCTGGTACAACGGCAAGCTCGTTCCGTGGGAAAAGGCGACAGTGCATGTGCTCGCACACGCGTTGCACTACGGCTCCACGGTCTTCGAGGGCGAACGAGCCTACGCGACCGACCAAGGACCGGTCATCTTCAGGCTGCGCGACCACACGCGCAGACTGTTCGATTCGGCGAAGATCTATCGCATCGAGATTCCCTACACGCCCGATGAAATCAATGCGGCGTGCAAGCAAGTGATCGTCGCGAACGGGCTCGACAAGGGCGCGTATCTGCGGCCGTTTGCATTCCGAGGTTACGGAGAGATCGGCGTCGCGCCGAAGACGCCGCCGCCGGTCGAAACCGTGGTGGCGGCATTCGAATGGGGTGCCTATCTCGGTGCCGAGGGATTGGAGAACGGTATCGACGTGTGCGTATCCTCGTGGCAACGCCTCGCGCCGAACACGATCCCCGCGATGGGCAAGGCGGCCGGCAACTATCTGTCGAGCCAACTCATCAGCCTGGAAGCAAAGCGGCTCGGATTCGCCGAAGGCATCGGTCTCGGCATCGACGGAAACGTCAGCGAAGGCGCCGGCGAGAACCTCTTCTTGATCCGCGACGGCGTCATCTACACGCCCGCGCTTGCGAACTCGATCTTGCAAGGCATTACGCGCGACACCGTCGTGACCCTCGCCCGCGAACACGGTTACGAGGTGCGCGAGCAGGCGCTGCCTCGCGAGCTGCTCTATCTCGCTGACGAGATTTTCTTGACGGGCACGGCGGCGGAAATCACGCCCGTGCGTTCGGTCGACCGCATCACGATCGGCAGCGGACGCCGCGGACCGATCACGGAAGCGCTGCAAGCGGCGTTCTTCGGACTGTTTACGGGCAAGACCCCGGACAAGTGGGGTTGGCTCGAGCGGTGCGATAGCGCCGATAAATCCGCCGCGGCGGTCGGCTAGCTCCCTGGCGACGTCTCTCGGAGTCCGCACGATCCACCTGGCCATCGTCGCCTGCGATGCTGTGTTGATCATTGGTCAACTTGATCGCTCGGGCGACGTGCATCCTTCGACCTGACGCCGCGCGTAAGTCACAATATCCAGATGACTGCCAAGACACTATTCGAGAAAGTTTGGGAACAGCACGAGGTCGTGCCTGAAACGACCGACACGCCTGCGGTGCTGTACATCGACTTGCACCTCGTGCACGAGGTCACCTCGCCGCAAGCCTTCTCCCTGTTGCGCTCAAAGGGCCTCAAAGTGCGCCGTACGGATCGCACGCTGGCGACGATGGACCACTCGACCCCGACGGACCCGGATGAGGTCTTCGGCCGAGTGCCGATCAAAGTCGAGTCTGCCGCTCGGCAAGTGAAAGCGCTGGAGAGCAATTGCCGCGAGTTCGGTATCGAACTTCTCGGACTCGATTCCGACCAGCGCGGTATCGTGCACGTCATCGGCCCCGAGCTGGGCGCGACGCAG
>JAAYXG010000345.1 GCA_012516015.1 Lysobacteraceae bacterium
AGATCGAACTCCACTTGCTCATAGTGCGCATTGAAGAGCAGGAGAAAATCGCTGTCGATGATGACCTGACCGCGTTCGTTGTGCTCGTTGAGCGCGCGGCCCGAGAGAAACACGCCCAACGTGCGCGCAAAGCTTTCGTGCCATTGCTGCTCGGTCATCTCCGAGCCGTTCGGATCCAGCCAGACGATGTCTCGCACGGTCTCGCCTCGAATAGCGCGATTCTGGAAAAAGCTGCGGCGGCGGAACACGCGGTGAGTGCGTCTGAGCTTGATCAGCTCGCGCGTGAAGGCGAGGAGATCCTGGTCTTCGCGATTGAGCTCCCAGTCGTGCCAGGTGATCTCGTTGTCCTGACAGTAGGCGTTGTTGTTGCCGCGTTGGGTGCGTCCAGACTCGTCGCCGGAGAGCAGCATCGGCACGCCCTGCGACAGCAGCAACGTCGTGAGGAAATTGCGGATCTGCCGCGCTCTGAGCGCACGCACGGCCGGATCGTCGGTCGGCCCCTCTACGCCGCAATTCCAGCTTCGATTGTGATTCTCCCCGTCGCGATTGTCGTCGAGGTTCGCCTCGTTGTGCTTCTCGTTGTAGCTCACGAGATCGCGCAAGGTGAACCCGTCGTGGGAGGTCACGAAGTTCACGCTCGCGTACGGCTTGCGTCCGCTGTGCTCATAAAGATCGCTGGAGCCGGACAGTCGATACGCGAGCTCCCCGATGAGCCCGCCCTCTCCCTTCCAGTAATCGCGGATGACATCCCGATACTTGCCGTTCCACTCGGCCCAACCGACCGGAAACCCGCCGACCTGATAGCCGCCTTCGCCGAGGTCCCACGGTTCTGCAATCAACTTGACTCGCGAGATGACGGGGTCTTGATGAATGATGTCGAAGAACGCACCGAGGCGATCGACCGCATGTAACTCGCGCGCGAGCGCGGCCGCAAGGTCGAAGCGAAAGCCGTCGACGTGCATCTCCTCGATCCAATAGCGCAGGCTGTCCATGATGAGCTGCAGCACGCGCGGATGCAGCATGTTGAGCGTATTGCCGCACCCGGTGTAGTCCATGTAATAACGCTTGTCGTCGTGCACGAGGCGGTAGTACGAAGCATTGTCGATGCCTCTGAAGCACAACGTCGGGCCCAAGTGGTTTCCTTCGGCCGTATGGTTGTAGACGACATCGAGGATCACCTCGATGCCCGCCGAGTGCAGCGTCTTCACCATCGTCTTGAACTCGCGCTCCGACTGCTCCGTCGATGCATAACCTTGGTGAGGTGCGAAATAGCCGATCGAGTTGTAGCCCCAGTAGTTGCTCAGGGACTTCTCGACTAGGTGCCGGTCGTTGATGAAATAGTGCACCGGCATCAGCTCGATCGCAGTGACGCCCAAGCGTTTGAGATAATCGACGACGGGTGCCGTCGCGAGTCCCGCGTACGTGCCTCGGTACTGGGGCGCGATATCTGGGTGACGAATCGTAAATCCGCGAACGTGCATCTCGTAGATGACCGTGTCGTGCCACGGGATGTTCGGGCGCCGATCGTCGCCCCAGGAGAATGCCGGATCGATGACCTGGGATTTCGGCATGCCGTCCGCGTTGTTGCGCCGATCGAACGACATATCGGCGCGTTGATGACCGATGCGATAGCCGAAGTGCGCATCCGACCACGCGAGTGAGCCGACGATCGACTTCGCGTAGGGGTCGAGAAGGAGCTTGTTCGGATTGAAGCGGTGCCCTTGCTGCGGCAAATAAGGTCCGTGGACACGGTAGCCGTAGAGCTGACCGGGCCGCGCTTCAGGCAAATAGCAATGCCAGACTCGATCCGTCTGTTCTCGCAGCCTGATTCGTTGTAGCTCGCGGCGGCCGCGACGATCGAATAGGCACAGCTCGACCGCCTCGGCGTGCTCGGAGAAGAGCGCGAAGTTCACGCCTTCTCCGTCCCACGTCGCACCTTGCGGGTACGGCCGACCGGGCCAGATCGCATTGATGAGTTTCATTCCTTGGAAGCGGTTGGCGCTGAGCGATGGGATCGGACATGCAAGGCGCGAGCCG
>JAAYXG010000346.1 GCA_012516015.1 Lysobacteraceae bacterium
AATGATCTTCACCGCCCAATCGATGATCGTGAGCGTGCGCAGGCCCAGGAAGTCGAACTTCACGAGACCGGCGGACTCCACGTCGTCTTTGTCGAATTGCGTCACGATGCTGCGGCCCGCATCGTCGCAGAACAACGGTGCGAAATCCGTCAGCACCGACGGTGCGATGACGACACCGCCCGCGTGCATGCCCGCATTGCGCACGAGCCCTTCGAGCGATCTCGCCATGTCGATCAAGGCACGCGTCTCTTCTTCGGTGTTGTAGCGCCGCTGCAGCTCTGGCTCCTTCTCGAGCGCGTCCTTGAGCGTGATGCCGAGCTCGAACGGAATGAGCTTCGCGATCGAATCGGCGAAGCCATAGCTCAATCCGAACACGCGCGCCACGTCGCGCACGACCGCTTTTGCGGCCATCGTGCCGTAAGTGATGATCTGCGAGACGCGCTCGCGACCGTAGCGATCCGCGACATACTCGATGACCCGATCGCGCCCGTCCATACAGAAGTCGACGTCGAAATCGGGCATCGAGACGCGCTCGGGATTGAGGAAGCGCTCGAACAGCAAGTCGTACTGCAGCGGATCGAGGTCGGTGATCCCGATCGCGTACGCGACGAGCGAGCCCGCACCCGAACCGCGGCCCGGTCCGACGGGTACGCCGTTCTCGCGCGCCCAACGGATGAAGTCCGCGACGATCAAGAAATAGCCGGCGAAGCCCATCTGACAGATGACGCCGAGCTCCGTCTCGAGCCGTTCTTCGTACGCGTCCCGCGGGATCATGCGCGTACGCTGGCCGTCGGCTCGCGCGGTCAGCTTCGCGAGCCGCCGCTCGAGTCCTTGCTTCGCCTCGATGCGCAGGAACTCCTCGGTCGTGAGGCCCGAGGGCACCGGATACGCGGGTAGCACGGACTTGCCGAGCTTGAGCTCCAAGCTGCAACGGCGCGCGATCTCGACCGAGTTCTCGATGGCCTCGGGGAGATCGCGGAACAAGTCGGCCATCTGCTGCGGCGACTTGAGGTATTGCTCAGGGCTGTAGCGACGAGGTCGCTTCGGGTCGTCGAGCAGTGTGCCGTCGTGGATGCAGACACGCGCCTCGTGGGCCTCGAAGTCTTCCGAGCGAATGAAACGAACGTCGTTCGTGGCGACGACGGGCACGCCGCGTGCGCTCGCAAGCTGCACGGCGGCATTGAGATAGGTCTCTTCGCCGGCGCGTCCAGTGCGCTGCAACTCGAGATAGTAGCGGTCGCCGAACAAGCCGAGCCAGAAATCGAGCGCTGCGACCGCTTCGTCTTCGCGCCCGTCGAGCAGCGCTCGGCCGACGTCGCCTTCCTTCGCTCCCGATAGGGCGATGAGGCCCGCGACTGTCTGCCGATCGAGCCAAGCGCGGTCGATCATCGCGATCCCTTTGGATTGCCCCTCGAGATACGCGCGGCTTACGAGCCGGGAAAGGTTCAAGTAGCCGCTCGTGTTCTGACACAAGAAGACGACGCGCGTCGGCTCGACGCGATCGCCCGATTCGCGCACGAGCAAATCGACCCCGACGATCGGCTTGATTCCCGCCGCTTGCGCAGCCTTGTAGAACTTCACCAACGCGAACAGATTGTTCTGATCGGTCAGCGCGACCGCCGGCATCCCGGCCGCGGCAACGGCGTCCATGAGCCCGGGAATCCCTTCCACTTCGCTCTTGATGCGCACGACGCTGTCGATCAGCGAGTATTCC
>JAAYXG010000347.1 GCA_012516015.1 Lysobacteraceae bacterium
CAACTTGCTCGGCTTCGATGCCCAATATCGTCTCGAGCGTATCGGCGGTCGCTACCGGGATATCGAGCAGGAACGCAACGCACCGCGCACGGTATATCCGTTGAGCGAAAATCCCGGCCTCGATCTCTGGATGCTCTCGACGCAGTACCCGCGCTGGTTGCCGTTCGTCGATGCGGTCTACGGCAGCGCGACCTACATGCCGATGGCGGACGGTGCGCGCTACGAAATCTCGATCACGCAATCCGGCTTGATTGCCCGCCCCATGAACCCTGCGGCGCACGCGGTGAGCGGAAGTTGGAAATAGCCGGTTGACGGTTGACCGTCAACCATTCTCACCCCACCCACACCCGCGCGTTCCTGAACATCCTCATCCATGGGGCATCCTCGCCCCACTCGTCCGGATGCCAGGAATTCTGCACGGTGCGGTACACACGCTCGGGGTGCGGCATGAGCAGCGTTGCGCGGCCGTCGCTCGAAGTGATGCCAGTGAGGCCGGCAGGCGCGCCGCTCGGGTTCGCGGGATAGCGTTCCGTCGGGCGCCCGTAGTTGTCGACGAACCGCAGGGTCATGAGATTCGCCTCGATCAGCGCGTTCAGACCAGCCGGCGTCGCAAACTCCGCACGCCCTTCGCCGTGCGCGACGGCGATGGGCATGCGAGAGCCTTCCATGCCGGCGAAGAAAATCGAAGGCGACTTCGTGACCTCGACGAGGCTCAAGCGCGCTTCGAACTGCTCCGAACGATTGCGGACGAAGCGCGGCCAGCGATCCGCGCCGGGAATGAGCTCGCGCAACGCCGACATCATTTGGCAGCCGTTGCAGATGCCGAGCGAGAACGTATCGGTGCGCTCGAAAAAGCGGGCGAACTCCTCGCGCAGCTGAGCATTGAAGAGGATCGACTTCGCCCATCCCTCGCCCGCGCCGAGCACATCGCCGTACGAGAACCCGCCGCACGCGACGAAGCCGCGAAAATCGGCGAGACGAGCGCGACCCGCGACGAGATCGGTCATGTGGACGTCGTACGGTTCGAAGCCCGCGCGGTAGAGCGCCGCCGCCATCTCGACCTGACTGTTCACGCCCTGCTCGCGCAGGATCGACACTTTGGGTCTCGCGCCCTTGGAAATGAAGGGCGCTGCGATGTCTTCGCTCGGATCGAACGTGAGCGAGACGTTGAGTCCGGGATCGTTCGGATCGCACGCCGTCTCGTACTGTTCCTTCGCGCATTCCGGATGGTCGCGCCGCTCGACGAGGCGATAGGTCGTTTCCGACCATGCCGCCCTGAGATCGGTGCGCGATTCGTCCAAGACCGCGCGGCCATTCGCGCGAATGCGTATCCGGTCCGCTTCCGTCACGCCGCCGATTTCGCGAGCGTCGGTGGCGAACCCGTGACGCGCGAGCACTGCACGAGCTTTCGCGACGTCCGTCTCGCGCACTTGCACGACCGCGCCGAGCTCCTCCGAGAAAAGTGCGCCGGCCACGCTGCGCACCTCGCCCAGATCGATCTCGAGACCGCAGCGGCCGGCAAACGCCATTTCGGCGAGCGTCGCAAACAATCCGCCGTCCGATCGATCGTGATACGCCACCAAGAGCGCCTGCTCGCGCAGCTCGGCGATCGCCGTGAAGAAGCGCGCGAGCCGACCGGGGTCGTCGCAATCGGGCGTTTCCCGGCCCAGCTTTCCGTAGACCTGCGCCAGGCAAGACCCGCCGAGCCGGTCGAGCCCGCTGCCGAGATCGATGAGAAACAGCACCGTCGGTCCAAGATCCGTACGCAGCTGCGGCGTCAGCGTGCGACGCACGTCGCGTACCGGGGCAAACGCGGAGACGATGAGCGATAGCGGCGCCAACATCTTTCGCTCGCGATCGCCGTCGCGCCAGGCCGTCTTCATGGACAAAGAATCCTTGCCGACGGGAATGGCAATGCCGAGCGCCGGGCAGAACGCTTCGCCGACCGCCTTCACGGTCGCGTAGAGGTCCGCATCTTCCCCGGGCTCGCCGCAGGCCGCCATCCAATTCGCCGAGAGCTTCACGTCGTTGAGCGCTCGAACGTCGGCCGCCGCGATATTCGTGATGGCCTCCGCGACGGCCATCCGTCCGGACGCGGGCGCGTTCAAGAGGGCGAGCGGCGTGCGCTCGCCCATAGCCATCGCTTCGCCGCTCGTCGAGCTGTAGTCGCTGATCGTCACGGCGACGTCGCTCACGGGGACTTGCCACGGACCGACCATCGGATCGCGGCTGATCATGCCGCCGACGCTGCGATCGCCGATCGAAATGAGGAACGTCTTGTCTGCGACCGCCGGCAATCTCAAGAGCCGATATGCCGCGTCGCGAATATCGATCGAGCTCGCATCGAAGGTATCGCTGAAGGCGGGAAGCCGCCTCACGTCGCGCGTCATCTTCGGCGGCTTACCCAATATGACGTCGAGCGGCAGATCGACCGGGTTGACCTCGAAGAGACGATCTTTGACTTTCAGCCAACCGTCGTCGGTCGTCTCGCCCACGACTGCGAACGGACAGCGCTCGCGCGAGCACAGCTCGGCAAAGTCGTCCACGCGCTCCGGCGCGACTACGAGCACGTAGCGCTCTTGGGCTTCGTTGCACCAGATTTCGAGCGGCGACATGCCGGGTTCGTCCGAAGGAATCGCACGCAAGTCGATCCGCCCGCCACGATCGCTATGCGCGATCGCCTCGGGAAGCGCGTTCGACAAACCGCCGGCGCCGACATCGTGAATGAGCAGAATGGGATTGGCATCGCCCAATCCCCAACACTGATCGATGACCTCCTGCGCACGGCGCTGCATTTCCGGATTGCCGCGCTGCACGGAAGCAAAGTCGAGATCCTCCGCGCTCGCGCCGCTGCCGACCGATGACGCCGCACCGCCGCCGAGCCCGATCAACATCGCGGGGCCGCCGAGCACGATCAACTTCGCCCCAGGGGGAACTGCGGATTTCTCGACGTGCTCGCGTCGGATGTTGCCGAGACCGCCCGCGATCATGATCGGCTTGTGATAGCCGCGAAGACCCGAGCGCGCCTGCGACTCGACTTCCGTTTCGAAGGTACGGAAGTACCCCATGATGTTCGGCCTGCCGAACTCGTTGTTGAAGGCCGCCGCCCCGAGGGGGCCCTCGATCATGATGTCGAGCGCGGAGGCGATGCGGGCGGGGCGCCCGAGATCTTGCTCCCAAGGCTGAATGAACCCGGGAATCCGCAAATTCGACACGGAGAACCCGGCGAGCCCCGCCTTCGGTTTTGCGCCGCGCCCGGTCGCACCTTCATCGCGAATCTCGCCGCCGGAGCCGGTCGCCGCGCCGGGGAACGGGGAGATCGCCGTGGGGTGATTGTGCGTCTCGACCTTCATCAGAATGTCGATCGGCTCATCGTGGAACATGTAGCGCTGCGTGCGCACGTCCGCGAACCAGCGCCGGCCGTGCGGCCCTTCGATGACGGCCGCATTGTCCCGATAGGCGGAAAGCACGCCGTTTGGGCTCTTCGCGTAAGTGTTCTTGATCATCGCGAACAGCGATTTTTGCTGCGGCTCGCCGTCGATGATCCAATCCGCGTTGAAAATCTTGTGCCGGCAATGCTCGGAGTTCGCTTGCGCGAACATCATCAGCTCGACGTCCGTCGGATCTCGCTCGAGACGCTGGAAGCTCGCAACGAGATAGTCGATTTCGTCCGGCGACAGCGCGAGACCGAGCGTTTCGTTCGCCTCTTCCAAGGCGGCGCGTCCGCGCGCGAGCAGCGGCACGGTACGCAGCGGACGCGGCGGATCATGTGCGAACAGCCGCGCGGCATCTTCGATCGCGAAGAGAGCGGATTCCGTCATGCGATCGTAGAGCACCGGTGCGATCTCGCGCAGCGCATCCTGCGTGAGCTCCCCTTCCGCAAGGAGCTCGTACGCGATTCCCCGCTCGATGCGCTCGATCGCGTCCAAACCGCAGACGTGCGCGATATCGGTCGCCTTGCTCGACCAAGGCGAAATGGTGCCCGGCCGCGGAACGACGACGATGCGCGATGACTTCGAGATCGGATCGACGGCACGTTCGCTGAGCTTCGGCCCGTAGGTCAA
>JAAYXG010000348.1 GCA_012516015.1 Lysobacteraceae bacterium
GATCTCCTCGACGTCCGCCCACGCAACCGACCACGCAAGCGCGCCGCGTCGAATCTTCGCAGCCAGCTCGACGCGTTCTTCGGGATCGACGACTTTCGAATCGCGCACGCCGCGAATTCGTTTGCGCGGATCCAAGATCACGGCCGCGGCGACCACGGGGCCGGCGAGAGGACCGCGCCCCGCTTCGTCCACACCCGCCACGAGCAGCGAACGGCGGACAGCGGACAGCGGACGGTGACTAAACGGAGCAACCGCCTCGTGCTGCCCTTCTACGGCACACTCTCGCTCTTCTGCTGCCTCGCTCACCCTCTAACCGCCCCAACTTTGCGCTCGCGCACCTAGCGCTTCTATCCTTCTTAGGTCGTCACGGCTGCGGACCACTTCATTCTCGCGCCTCGTCCGCCGTCCGCCGTCCGCTATTCACCAAGCGCACAATCGCCTCGGCGGCGCGTGCACTCGCGTCTCTTCGCAACGAGGCGTGAATCGAGGCGAAAGTGTGCACCAGCTCCTCGCGATCCGCACGCTCGAGTTGCTCGAGGACGGCGGGACCGAGTACGTCGGCGCGCACATCGTCGTTGAAGTACTCGGGAACGACCTGACGTCCTGCAAGGAGATTCGGCTGAGCGAAGAATGGCGCCTTGAAGAGTTTCAGGTGCTTGAGTAGGAAACTTGTCAGCGCACCTAAGCGGTAGGCAACGACCATCGGCCGTTTGACGAGCAGGGCCTCCAATGTCGCCGTGCCGGACACAAGCAGAACGACGTCGCTCGCAGCCATCACTTGCTGCGCCTGCCCCTCGATGAGCGCCACTCGATTCTGCACACCGGCGGCCGCCAACGCATTCGCGAAGGACAT
This sequence comes from Lysobacteraceae bacterium, assembly GCA_012516015.1. Classification (GTDB taxonomy): domain Bacteria; phylum Pseudomonadota; class Gammaproteobacteria; order Steroidobacterales; family Steroidobacteraceae; genus Steroidobacter. The sequence continues at coordinate 854 of JAAYXG010000348.1, forward strand.
CCGCACGCGCTCGGTTGCGAGCGCCGCGACGTAATGGAGATCGTTGCGCCGTGCGGCCAACCACGCGACCGTTCGCGCAAAATCCGGTCCGAGACGTGCGACTTCTCCCATCCTGCTTCCCGGCAGCAATGCGACGTAGCGTCCGTGCACCGGAAGCCCCAACGCCGCACGCGCCTCGGCGGGATCGAGGTGCGGCGGAACTCGATCGGCAAGCGGGTGACCGACGAACTCTGCGCGCACACCGTGCTCGTCGTAGAACTTCTTCTCGAACGGGAGCAGGCACAGAACGAGATCGACTGCCTTGCCGATCGTGCGAACGCGCCCCTGCCGCCACGCCCAGATCTGGGGGCTGACGTACTGCACGGTGGGGATTCCGGCCGCCTTGATGCGCGGCGCGAGCCGTAAGTTGAACTCCTTCGCATCGACGCCGATGTACGCGTCCGGACGCGCTTCCAGCACGCGCTTCACGAGCTCACGCCGAATCGCAAGAAGTCGCGGCAAGTGCGGCAGAATCTCGAACAATCCCATCACAGCGAGGCTTTCCGCGTGCCACCAGGGCTCGCACCCCGCCGCGATCATGCGCGGCCCGGCGATGCCGGCAAAGCGCGCGTGGGGCACGCGCGCGCGCAGCGCCTCGATGAGCTGGGCGCCGAGATTGTCGCCGGAGGTCTCGCCGGCGACGAGAACAAAGAGCGGGCGTGGGGCGTGAGGCGTGGGGCGTGGGTCGGAAGAAATCATGCGTTCGCGGCACAATCCGGCACACGCGAAGCGAGCGATGATGCGTGTGCTATTCCCCCACGGATCCAGAGCGCCGAGGATCGCCATTTGCTGGCCCGAGCCCCAGGCCCCACGCCCCATGCCCTCACGTGCATGCCCTCAGGTGCATCCCCTCACCTTACGATCCCCACCCGCTCCCGCCGCGGGGTCGAGTCGTTGAGGAAGGCCACGAACACTTCGAGCTCGGGTTGAGATGCGGCTCGCTGCTGCAATTCCTCGATCGCCTCGGCCAGCTTGAGGCTGGAGCGATACAGGATCTTGTACGCATCGCGAATGTTGCGGATCTGCTCGGTCGTAAAACCGCGCCGCTTCAGGCCTTCGGCATTGACGCTGTGCGGCTCGGCCGGTCGCCCAACCGCCATGATGTAAGGAGGTACGTCGCGCGTGACCGCCGTGTTGTTCGCGATGAACGCGTGCGGACCGACCTTGCAGAATTGATGAATCCCGGAGAAGCCGCCCATGTGCACCCAATCGCCGACCTCGACGTGCCCGCCGAGCGTCGCGTAATTCGCGAACACGCAATGCGAGCCGATCACGCAGTCGTGACCGACGTGGGAGCCGGCCATGAAAAGATTGTCGTTCGCGATACGCGTGACGAGCTGATCCTTCGTCGTGCCGCGGTTGATCGTGCAGTTCTCGCGAAACGAGTTGCGCTCGCCGATCTCGAGCCGAGTCGGCTCGCCCTTGTACTTCAGGTCCTGCGGCGCGGCGCCGATCGATGCGAATTGAAAGATATGATTATCGCGCCCGATCGTCGTGGGCCCCTCGATCACGACATGCGGACCGATGCGGCAGCCCGATGCGATCGTCACGTCCGGACCGACCACCGTGTAGGCACCGATCTCGACATTGCTGTCGACATTCGCTCTGCGATCGATCAGGGCAGTGGGATGGATGGACATTGCTATCGCGAGTGAACAGCGGACGGCGGACGGCGGACGGTGCTCGGCAGTGAACCGCGGGAAGGCAAGCAGTGCAAGAGCTGGTGAGGACAGGAATCGAGCAGAAGCATCTCTTCGCTCCTGCTCTGCTCACTGTCCGCCGTCCGCCGTCCGCCGTTCACTTCGTTTCCCCTGGAGCCACCATCATCTCCGCGCTCGTCGCTTCCTCGCCATCGACTTCCGCAATGGTCGAAAACTTCCAGATGCCTCGCAAGGAGCGCTCGAGCGTCGCCTTGAGGATCAGCTGATCGCCCGGGAGAACGGGCCTGCGAAAGCGCGCCTTGTCGATCCCGACGAAGTAGAGCTGACGGTGCTCGTCCGGATACACGCCAGCGGTAACGAATGCGAGAATGCCCGCGGTCTGTGCGAGCGCCTCGAGAATGATGACGCCCGGCAGCACGGGTCGATGCGGGAAGTGACCCGGGAAGTAAGGCTCGTTCACCGTGACGTTCTTGAGCGCACGGATGGACTTGCCTGCCTCGCACTCGAGCACGCGGTCCACGAGCAAGAACGGATAGCGGTGCGGCAGACGCCGCATCACTTCGTGGATATCCATCGTCAAGAGCTCGTTCGTTTTCTGTTCTTGCATCGTTCCTCTCATTCCTCGGACGAGGCATCCTCGTCGTCTGCAGCCGCATCCCGACGCTCTTTGCGGACCTCTCGCACGAAGGCATCCAGCTGGTAGAAGCGCGCCGCATTCCTACGAAAGCGGCTCGCCTCTTCCACCGGCAACCCGCTCGAGTAGGTACCCGGCTTGCGGATGCTGCTCGTGACGAACGCACGTCCCGTCAAGACGACGTCATCGCAGATCGACAAATGCCCAGCAATGCC
>JAAYXG010000349.1 GCA_012516015.1 Lysobacteraceae bacterium
AGTCGCGACGGGCACACGATTGCGGTGTCGCAGAACATGCAGGTGGCGCGCATCGCGCATCGCACCGTGCTCAGCGACAGCGCGCTGAGCACGCTGCTGCCCGTATTGGAATTGGTGCTGCACTGGCCTACGCGCGACATTCGCGCGCTCTTCGAGGCGAGCGGCTTCACGCTTCAGGACTGGGAGCGGGCGCGCACGGATCGAGTATCGGTGACCGACCTGGCCGACGCTGCTATCGCGAGTTGATCGAGCGCTCGACGATGATCGAATACATGGGTTGGGCCGCCACCGCGGTCTTCGTTTCTTCGTACTTCTTCGAGCGGACGGAAGTGCTGCGTGGCGTGCAAATGGTCGGCGCGATCATGTGGATCGTCTATGGCGCGCTGATCGGCGCGCTGCCTGTCGTCGCGGCGAACGCGCTGGTGCTTGCCGCCGCGACATGGGCGTCCATTCGAGGCCGCTTCGGATCCGCCTCGAAGGGTCAGTACAGCTCATCCCTTTAGGCACTTTCGAGCAACTCCTGCGTCTTCTGCACCGCCTGCTCGCTCGTATCGCCGCCGAAAACGGGTGCGAGTTGCCTTGCGCCGAGAGAGCCCTTGGAGGTGTCCCACGCCTGCGGCTGCCACAGCTTGGATCGAACCAGAGCCTTGCCGCAATGCATGAAGCACTCCTTTACTTCGACGTAAGTACAAAGCAGCGCTGGTTTGCCGTTGACCTGCAGAGCGGCCAATAGGCTCGGCTCGTTGTGAAGCGTTGCGGCCCCTTTGACTCGCAATGTTTCTCGCTGGTTGGGTACGACGAATATCAATCCGATCTGCCCGTTGCGAAGGATGTTCCTGAACCCGAACGTCAGTCGATTCCCCGGACGGTCCGGAATGAGCAGATTGCCGGAGGCGTCTATCTTTACGAATCCGCACGGGTCTCCCTTCGGAGACACATCGACGTGCCCGTTCGCATCGATGGTCGAAACGAACACCAAAGGAGATCTGCCGATAAACTCTTTCATCACCTCATCGAGCTGCGGGCGAATCTTTGCCCTCACGTCCATCGGCGGACCGATCACGGACTCGAGCTCACTCTCATTCCTGATGATGTACTGCTTATCCACGACCTACGTTCCTTCTGGGTTGAGTTGTTGGGCATTCGCGCAGCCGATCCAGGTGAGGCTCCCTGCCTATCGGGCTCCGGCGGATCGGTCGTCTGGGAGAGACGACGTTAATTGAAGAACACTGAGCTCGACAACCTGCCAGAGGTGCGTGGGGGCGATGTGTCTTGCACGCATATAATACGCGCGCTTCTGAAGTGAGTGGGGGGCTGCTTTGACGTACACGCTCTACTATTCGCCGGGGACGGCGAGCATGGCGGTTCACTGGATGTTGATCGAGCTTGGCGGCGCGTTCGAGGCGAAGCGGGTCGATCTCGCGGCGGGCGAGCAGCGGTTGCCGGAATATCTGCGATTGAATCCGGCGGGCCGCGTGCCGACGCTCGTGGTCGATGGGGTGCCCTACACGGAGTCGGCGGCGTTGCTCATGTTGCTCGCGGAGCGGCATCCCGAGAAGAACTTCGCGCCGCCGCCTGGTGCGCCTTCGCGCGCCGCGTGGCTCGAGACGATGATCTATCTCGCGAACGCGCTCTTGCCGGCGATGCGGGATTGGTTCTACGCCGACAAGGATGGCGACCCGTCCGGTGCGGATGCGGTCAAGGCGCTCGCGAGACGTCGCATCGAAAGTGCTTGGGATCGACTCGATGGGATGTTGGCGGACGGTCGCGCGCACTTGGTCGGGAACGAGCTCAGCACGGCGGATTTTCTCGCCGTCATGTTGATGCGCTGGTCGCGGAACATGCCGCGGCCGGCGACGACCTGGCCGCATCTCGCGCCGTACATTCAACGTATGCGGGCGATGCCCTCGTTCATCGAGCTGAACAAGCGGGAAGCGCTCACAGAGTGGCAGAATAATTAGGCGTCGGCGGCGCCGTTCGCTGCTAGGCTTGCCCGCATGTCCGCCGTCGAATCGCATCTCTACCGCCCGCCATCGCCGCTGTCGGCGTATGTCGAGTGCATGTGGTATCGGCGCGGCTCGATTCCCGGGCGGCGGCGCGAGCTCTCGATGCCGACGGGAAAGGTCGATCTCGTCATCAATTTGCGCGCGGATCGTATTCGCGTCTTCGAGTCCCCGGGCGGCGAAGAGGGAATCGTGTGTCGCGGCGCGATCGTGCACGGCGCGCAATCAAGCGCTTTCGTATTGGACGATCTGCGGCACGTTCATTTCGTCGGTGTGCACTTCAAGCCGGGCGGTGCAGTGTTGCTCGGATTGCCGTCGAGTGAGATTGCGGATCGGCACGTGAGCTTGGAGGATCTTTGGGGCGCACGTGCGGCCGAGCTGCGCGAGCGACTCATGGAGTGTGCGACGGCGTCCGAGTGTTTCGCCGTCCTCGAGCGCGAACTGATACAGCGCTTGAGCTCGCGTGTGCTCGTGCATCCCGTCGTGAGCAGCGTGCTGCGGCGGGCGCTGAGCGAACCGCGATCGGTCGCCGATTTGCAACGGGAAAGCGGCTACAGCGAGCGGCAGTTCACGAGAGTGTTCGCGCACACCGTGGGGTTGACGCCGAAGAAGTATCTGCGCGTGCTGCGGCTCGAGAAGGTGCTGCGCCAGCTTGCAAGCAGCCGGAGCACGCTCGCCGAAGTCGCGGCGGAGCACGGCTATTTCGATCAGGCGCATTTCTTCCGCGATTTTCGCAGTCTCACCGGTGTTGCGCCGTCGCAGTACAAGCCAATGGCGCGGAGTCCGCTGCATATGGAGTTGTAGGTCGGAATTTATTCCGACAGATTTTTGGTCGGAATAAATTCCGACCTACAGAGGCGGGTCGACCGGCATGCCCACGGCGGATTTTTACAAGCTTTCCTGCGTCCGTCAGCCGATAATCTCGGCACTCCCGTCGCGATCAAAGGTGCTCGAATGGCTGCGAACAGCTTCGTCGTTCATGAGGTGTATCCCTATCTGCGCGTGCGCGATACGAACGCGGCGATCGACTTCTATCGGCGCGCGTTCGGTGCAACGGAATTGTTTCGGCTCACGGAGCCGAGCGGGCGGATCGGTCATGCGGAGATCAAGATCGGCAATACCGTGATCATGGTGTGCGATGAGTTTCCCGAGTACGACATCCGCGGGCCGAAGTCGATCGGCGCGACGACCTTTACCATGCATCTGCACGTCGACAATGCGGATGAGTGGATCGACCGTGCGGTGAAGGAAGGCGCGACGCTCGTGCGTCCTCCGGCCGACGCGTTTTACGGCGAGCGCTCGGGCACGGTGCGCGATCCGGAAGGCCACGAGTGGCTGATCGGGCACGCGATCGAAGAGGTGTCGGTCGAGGAGATGCAGCGCAGGTACAACGCGATGTTCGAGAAGTAGATTCGCCGGGCGGCTTCAACCGCCCTTGAATCCTCTCGGCATCAAGTCGTACGGATGCTTCCAGCGCGGAAGCGAAGCGATGCGCCGCTTCCACGCTTGAATGTTCGGGAACGCGCTGTGGTCGATGCCGGTGTCTTCCTCGTAGTACTGGTAGCCGACGAGCGAGAGATCGGCGATCGTGAGCTCGTCGCCGACGAGGAACGAGCGATTCGCCAGGTGCTTGTCGACGATCGAGAACGCGCTCAACGCGCGTTTCGTGAGGAAGTCGATCACCGCCGGATCGCCCGTCTTCATCAATCCGACCATCCAGCGCAGCGTTGCGTAGTAGCTCGTGAACTTGTGATTGTCGAACAGGAGCCATCCGAGGATCGCGAGACGCTGCTTTTCGTCCTGCCCGCCGAACTTGCCGCTGCGCTCCGCGAGATGCGTGAGGATGGCGCCGCTCTGTGCGATGCGTTCGCCCTCGATCTCGAGCACGGGCACTTCGCCGAACGGGTTGATCTCGCTTCGGTACGCGGCGCTTCGCGTCTCGCCGCCGAAGAAATCCACGAAGACCGGTTCCCACTCGTACTCGCAGAATTCGAGCATCAAGGCGACCTTGTACGCGTTTCCCGATTCGCCGACGCAATGCAATCGATACGCGCTCATCGTGCTTTTCCGGTGTTCCTGACGAAGACGGTCCGAGAAGTCTGTGGCAGGACGCGGCGATCGATCAAGCGATCGTGAAAGGTTGTCGCGCCGTGTCGTATAGAATGCGAATAGTGGGTGGGGAGTTCGAGTAGAGCAGCATTAGAATGTCAGACCGGAAAGACAGGCGTCGCGACTATCGAGAGGAAGACGCCTGGGTGTTGGGGACGGGCGTGATCCGCCGTCTGCCGCACGATCCTTCGAGCCCGCGGCGCGGAAGGCGGCCGTTCATCGTCGAAAACGAAAACGAGCGACATCTCTTGTTTTCGCACGACAGCGTGCAGAGCTCGATGTGGCTCGACGATCCCGATGCGCTCGCGTGCGAATACACGCGGCGCATGATGGCATTCCTGCTGTTCGTGCCCGACCCGCGCGAGATCGTCATGATCGGGCTCGGCGGCGGCTCGCTCGCGAAGTTCTGCTATAAGCACATCCCCAACGCGCGCTTTACCGCGGTCGAGCTGGACGCCGATGTCATCGCGCTACGCGACGAATTCTGCATCCCATTGGACGATGCCCGCTTCAGCGTGTTGCACATGGACGGCGCACGCTACTTGGCGCGGCGCTCGGAGAAGATCGACGTGCTGCTCGTCGATGCGTTCGATGAGGGCGGCGTCGCGCACTCGCTCGCGACCTCGGCGTTCTATCGGGATGCCGCCGAGCACTTGAGCGATACTGGCGTGCTCGTGATGAACCTGTCGGGCGAGCCGAGCCGCTACGACACGCATCTGCAACGGATTCACGATTCGTTCGGCGACCGCGGCTTCATCGCCCCGGTGAGATCGGGCGAGAACGACATCCTCTTCGCCTTCAAGTCCGACTTGAGCGAGGGGATGGCTTGCCTACGCGAACGGGCCGAGCGACTCCAGGCCGCGCTCGGTCTCGATTTCCCGCGCTACCTCCGTTGGCTCGAGTACGTAGATGAAGCAGGGCTGCTTTCGCGCGAGGCGAAGGCAGGCGCCCCGAGTTGACGGTCGATAGTTGACAGCGGTGGTCGTAACAGGCGCGTTGTGCGCCCGAGGCGCAATGCCAAGCACATAAAGAACGTATACGGACGTCCCGGCGGAGATTGGTCGGACCACCGTATGCCCTTAAGCGCTACTGCTGATTGCTGCGTCTACTCTCCAGTGATCTGATCGAGATCGTCGTCGGGAGAATCGGCTCGACGGCGCGCCATCTCGCCCGTGCATAGCACGGCAGGAGGTTGATATGGCGACGCGAAACCTTGCTCTCGTGAGCATCGGCGCCGTTTCGGCGGCCGTGGCGCTCGGTTGGGGGTTCTCGATGCTAGCGACGGATCCGGTCGTCGAGATTCAGGATAGCCCCGATCCAGCATGGCACGTTCAGATAGAGGAGATGAAACTCGCCGAAGCGGTTGGGCTCGAGGAGTCCTCGGACCCGGCCGAGCAGGCGAACTGACGCTTACGTAGATTTCTACAGTCTCGTTCGCTACTCTGCATCTGCAGGTGAGATGCCGACACGCATCTTGCTGTCGGACCGCCCTATTTAGTTTTCGGATGCATGAGTGACGAACCCTCGATGACGGGTGCGACCCGCGAAAGCTTGCGGGAAGCCGCCCTCGCATACCACGAATTTCCCGTTCCGGGAAAGCTCACGGTCGTTCCAAGCAAGAAGCTCTCGAACCAGCACGACCTCGCCCTCGCGTATTCGCCGGGCGTCGCGATCGCCTGCGAAGAGATCGCGGCCGACCCGCTCGCCGCGCGGCGCTATACCGCGCGCGGCAATCTCGTCGGCGTCGTCACGAACGGCACGGCCGTTCTCGGGTTGGGCGCGATCGGCCCGCTCGCGTCGAAGCCGGTCATGGAAGGCAAGGCGGTGCTCTTCAAGAAGTTCGCGGGCATCGATGTCTTCGACATCGAGCTCGACGAGCGCGACCCCGACAAGCTCGTGGAAGTGATCGCGGCGCTCGAACCGACGTTCGGGGGCATCAATCTGGAAGACATCAAGGCGCCGGAGTGCTTCGAGATCGAGCGCAAGCTCCGTGCGCGGATGAAAATCCCGGTCTTTCACGACGATCAGCACGGCACGGCGATCATCGTCGGCGCGGCGCTCCTCAATGCCCTGACGGTCGTCGGCAAGCGCATCGAAGAGGTGAAGCTCGTCGTGAGCGGGGCGGGCGCGGCGGCACTTGCGTGCGTCGATCTGCTCGTCGATCTCGGGCTGAGAAAGGAAAACGTTTGGCTCACGGATCTCGCCGGCGTCGTCTACAAAGGGCGCACCGAGCTGATGGACGCCGAGAAGGCGCGCTTCGCGCAGGAGACGCGTCATCGAACGCTGAGCGACGTGATCGCAGGCGCGGACGTGTTCCTGGGCTTGTCGGCGGGCGGCGTGCTCAAGGGCGAGATGGTCGCGAAGATGGCGGCGCGGCCGATCATCTTCGCGCTTGCGAATCCCACGCCCGAGATTCTCCCGGAGCAAGTGCGCGAGGTTCGCGACGATGCCGTGATGGCGACCGGGCGCACCGACTACCCGAACCAGGTGAACAACGTCCTGTGTTTCCCGTTCATCTTCCGAGGCGCGCTCGATGCAGGCTCGACGACGATCACGCGCGAGATGGAAATCGCGGCCGTGCATGCGCTCGCGGAGCTCGCGCGCATGGGGCATAGCGACGTCGTCGCGAGCGCGTACGGTATCGAGGATCTCTCGTTCGGTCCCGAGTATCTGATCCCGAAACCGTTCGATCCGCGGCTCATCGTGCACATCGCACCGGCGGTCGCGAAGGCGGCGATGGATTCCGGCGTCGCGACGAGGCCGATCGAGGACTTCGAGAGCTATCGTCAGCAGCTTCAGCAGTTCGTCCATCAATCCGGCACGATCATGAAGCCGGTGTACGCCACTGCGCGGAAAGTGGCGCCCGAGCGCTCGCGCATCGTGTTCGCCGAGGGCGAGGACGAGCGCGTGCTGCGCGCCGTACAGATTTTGGTGGAAGAGCAGATCGCCCAACCTGTGCTCGTCGGGCGGCCGAAAATCCTCGAGAACCGCATCAAGCGCTTCGGTCTGCGCTTGAAGGCCGGCGAGCATTTCACCGTCGTCAACCCGGAGCACGACGAGCGTCACCGCGAATTCTGGACGGAGTACTACCGGCTCATGATGCGCCGAGGGATCACCGCGCAGTACGCGAAGCTCGAGATGCGCAGGCGCACGACCTTGATCGCGGCGATGCTGCTGCGTAAGGGCGCCGCGGACGGCATGATCTGCGGCACGATCAGCACGACCGCGCGGCATCTGCAGTACATCGATCGCGTCATCGGCAAGCGGCCGGGCGCGACCGTCTATGCGGCGATGAATGCGCTCATCTTGCCCGAGCGGCAGGTGTTCATCGTCGATACGCACGTGAACCTGAATCCGACCGCCGCGCAGCTCGCCGAGATCACGCAGAGCGCTGCGGATGTCGTGCGGCGGTTCGGTCTGGAGCCGAAGATCGCGCTGCTGTCGCACTCGAACTTCGGCACGCACGAGGACGAATCGGCACAGAAGATGCGCGACACCTTGGCACTGCTTCGCGAGCAGGCGCCGGATCTGAACGTCGACGGCGAAATGCACGGCGACTGCGCGCTCGATGAGGCGATCCGTCGCAAGATCCTGCCGGAGACGACGTTGAGCGGACCAGCGAACCTGCTCGTCATGCCGAACCTCGATGCGGCGAACATCGGATACAACCTGCTCAAGACCGCGGCGGGCAACAACGTGGCGGTCGGCCCGATTCTGCTCGGCTGCGCGGCGCCCGTTCACATCCTCACGCCGTCCGCAACGGTGCGCCGGATCGTGAACATGACCGTGCTGACGGTGGCCGCGGCCGCGTCGGCCACCGCTAAAGATGCGTGAAGATATGATGTGACAAGGGCGGTTGACGCGTGACGCGCAAAACAAAAACAATAAAATTATCGCCTGACCGGCCTTGCGGATTTTCAGAATCGTTTGCAGCGAGCGCTCGAGGGTGCGGATGCGCTCCGCTCGTCGCGCGCAACCCGTCACTCGTCACTCCATAGCTGATGGCCACGATCAGCGTCGTACTGTTCATGCTCGGCGCGGTGGTCGTCAGCGGAATCCTCGTGCGCGTGATGCCGCGCGCGATACCGACGCCGCTCGTCCAGATTGCATTCGGCGCTGCAATTGCCGCGGGCTCGGAGCACGAAGTCCAGCTCGATCCCGAGATCTTCTTTCTCCTGTTCCTACCGCCGCTGCTGTTTCTCGACGGCTGGCGCATCCCGAAAGAGGGATTGCTTCGAGACAAAGGGCTCATCCTCGAGCTCGCGCTCGGTCTCGTCTTCTGCACCGTCATCGGCATGGGCTTCTTCATCAACTGGATGATTCCCGCGATGCCGTTGCCGGTCGCGTTCGCGCTCGCTGCGATCGTCACGCCGACCGATCCGATTGCCGTATCCGCGATCAGTGCGCGCGTGCCGATTCCGAAGCGGATGATGCACGTGCTCGAGGGCGAATCGCTCCTGAACGACGCGTCGGGTCTCGTATGCTTCCGCTTCGCCGTCGCGGCGGCGGTGACGGGCACTTTCTCCGTCGCGTCCGCAGCGCTGACGTTTGCGCAGCTCGCGGTCGTCGGCGTCCTGACCGGCGTCGTGTTGACGTTCGGCGTCATGGAGGCGAAGAACTGGCTCATTCGTCGTTTCGGCGAAGACGTCGGCGGGCAAGTGCTCTTGAGCTTGCTGCTCCCGTTCGGCGCTTACGAATTGGCGGAGCACCTCGGCGGCTCGGGCATTCTTTCGGCCGTCGCGGCGGGTATCACGATGAGCTACGCGGAGTTGCAGGGGCGCGCCGTTGCGACGACGCGAGTGCAGCGCGCTGCCGTGTGGGACACGGTCCAGTTCGCGCTCAACGGCGTGATCTTCGTGCTGCTAGGCGAACAGTTGCCCGCGATCTTCCTCGGCGCGCTCCATGTCGTGCGCGAATCGAATCACGATAGCCCCTGGTGGCTGCTCGTCTATGTGCTGGCGATCAACCTGGGTCTTGCGGTGCTGCGGTTCGCCTGGGTATGGGCGTCCATATCGATCTCGCGCCATCTGGCGATTCGACGTGGCCAGGAGCCAGGCGATCCTCCGACGTGGCGAGTGGTCGCGGCGATGTCGGTTGCAGGCGTGCGTGGGGCGATCACGCTCGCCGGCGTGTTGACGTTGCCGCTCGTGCTCGCGGATGGCACTGCGTTTCCGGCTCGCGACTTGGCGATTTTCCTGGCGGCGGGCGTGATCATCTTGTCTTTGACCGCCGCGAGCTTCGCGCTGCCGAGACTGTTGCATGGCCTGCCGCAGCACCTGGAGTCGGCCGAAGAAGCGGCTGCGGAGCACGCACGCGTCGCTTCCGCAGAAGCCGCGATTCGCGCGATCGAGCAGCACTCGCACGAGCTCGCGCGAGGACAGAGCGACGCGGATATCTACGCCGAAGCCGCGGCGCGCGTCATGGAGATGTACCGGCGCCGCATTCAGGGCAGCGATACGAGCGAAGATGCCGCGCGCGTGCGGCAAGCGAACGAGATCGAGCGTACGCTGCGCTTGGTCGGGCTCCGCGCGGAGCGCGACACACTGTTTGCGCTCGCACGCAATCACCAACTCTCCGACGCGAAATCTCGCGCGCTCGTGCGCGAGGTGGATCTCATGGAAGAGCGGATGCGTTGAGGCGTTGCCCACCACCCCTTCATCTTTGCGAACGCGCACTACTGACCGGGGAGAATGTGATACTCACCTTCGTCGCTCCGGCGGAGGCCGAGTCCAGGTCGTATGCGCGCATGGCGCGCCGCTTTCTGTCTGGATCCCGGCCTGCGCCGGGACGACAAGGTACTTAAGTCCCGCCACCTTCGTCGCTCCGGCGGAGGCCGGAGTCCAGGCCGTATGCGCGCATGGCGCGCCGCTTTGCCTGGATCTCGGCCTGCGCCGGGACGACAAGGTACTACTGAGCGTCCTCACGTCATGACCGCGTGCAGCGCCATGTCGATGCGCATGAGTTGCGCGGGCGTGATCATGCTCGCGAGCAGCTCGCGGAAGTGTGGATGCTTCAAGCCCGAGCCGATGTATTGCCAGCGATAAGCTCTGAGCATCGTGTCGCGGATGATTCTCTGCTCCCCGACGGTGAAGTTGCGGTCGCACGTTCGCATGAAGTAGCCCGCGTCGGCGGAGGACTGCTGCCGCAGCAGCGCATCGAGCGAGAGCAGCAGTGCGATGAGCTCATCGACCGCATGATCGCGCTGCTCGAGCGTGAGCGTGGCGTCGGCACGGCGCCATTCGATCTCGTCCATGATCGCGTGCTGGCATTCTTCGAGCCAGTGATAGCGGAAGATGTCCCGATAGAGATCGGATAGCTGCTCGTCGGGTCCGATGCTTTCGCGATAGTGCACTTGCGTGAACAGCTCGACGTGGCATGTGAACGCCAGCACCGCCCATGTCGATTTCTTGAGGACGTTGCGCGCGACGTGATTCGGGTCGGCGAGAAACGCGTAGCCGCTCGGCAGCCGCGTGGCGATCGAGCTCTCCATGCGACGGAACAGCTCCTGGTGCTTCAGCTCCTCGTCCGTGAAACGCACCAAGCCTTCGATGCAGACCCAATCTTCCAAACGATGCGTGCTCGCGAGCTCGAGCGTCTTCGCGCCGATGAATCGTTCCGCCATGCCGAACATGGCGGGATAGGTGCGCCCTTGCACTTGGCTCCACATGCGCTGTTCGTCGGGCGTGAGAAAAGGCACTTCGTTCGCCTTGCTGAGTCCGTCCGGCAGGAACTTGCGACTGAAGTCGAAGCTGCGGCCGCGGAAGACATCCGCGTCGATATCCCAGCGCACGCGTTTCGAGGTCTTGATACAACGCTCGTAACGGGCACGATCCGAGTTGTCGTATTCGGCGCGGGGGAAGTTCGGTGTCAGCACGAGATCGACGGCGGCATTCATCATCGCGGTCTCCTGTAGGTCGGAATTCATTCCGACACGATCCTCGAAGACACGATGATGAAGGTCCGAGCCGAGTTTCGCATGAGGCAAACGACTCAAAGAGTGATGTTTGTGGGCGGGACAAATGTCCCGAAATGGGGGCTAGGGGCTTGGGGCCTGGGGCTTGGGTCGGAATAAGATCAGGACGCTCGGCGGCCAGCGCAGTGGCGCTGCTCTTCTTCTTACTCCGGCCCTAGCCCCAGGCGCCAAGCCCCTAGCCCTTAGGCACCCGCGCCCAGCGCCGTGCTCAGACGAGTCTGTGATCGCGCGCGAACACGATGGCTTTCGCGCGCGAGTCGACGCCGAGTTTTTCGAAGATGTTCGTGAGGTGATTGCGGACGGTCTTTTCGCTGATGAAGAGCTGCGCGGCGATCTCGCTGTTGCCTTCTCCGCTGGCGACGAGCCTCAGGATCGCATTCTCGCGCGACGTGAGCTCGGGGAGGTCTTCGATTGAGCTGCTCTCGGGTTTGATGCGCGTGTTGGGTTTGCCTACGAACGCTTCAAAGGCTTCGCGGAAGCGTTCCCACGCGGGCTCCGAATTCAGCAGAATGTGATTGCGGCTCTCCAGCGTGACGAACCGGGCGTCGGGAATCTCCGCGGCGAGCAGGCGGCCTTGCTCGTACGGAATCCGCGCATCGTCGCGCGCGTGAATGACGAGCGTCGGAACGCGCACTTTCGCCAGCAAGTGGCGTACGTCGATCGCGCCGAAGGCATCGAGAATGCGTGCGGCGATGTCGGGCCGCGTCGTCGTACGCATGAGATCGCTGAACCAGCGCACTTGCTCGGGATCCGCATCGGGAATGAAGAGCGACGCAAACAACTGACGAAACGCCGGGTTTTCTTGGCCCCAGCCTTGGCGAATGAGCACGTCCAGCGCCTCGCCGCGCCGCCGCGACTCTTCGCCGCGCTGCGCCCAGCCTTGTGCATAGCAGCCGTACAGTACGAGGAAGCTCACACGCTCGGGATGGCGCACGGCGTACTCGATACATGCTGCGCCGCCTTGCGAAATGCCTAGGAGCGGAAAGCGGTCGAGCCCGATCGAGTCCACGAGGGTCTCGAGGTCATTGACCTGCGCGGCGTGAGAGAGGTCGGCCACGTCCCAATCGGAGAGTCCGCAGCCTCGCGGGTCGAAACGGATCAGCTCTCGTCCATGCGACAAGTACTGGAACCAATGACGCCAGACGGGGCTGTGCCAATCGAACTCGAGATGCGAGAGCCAATTGGCGGACTTGACCAGCGGTGCACCGCTCCCCGAAGTCGCAACCGCGAGGCGAACGCCATCGAACGACTTGATGAAGCGAATCGTCTGTTGCACGAGAGGACTGCTGACCCTCGGCAAGGTGCCGTGTGGGTCCAGGTGGACCGTTGAACTCGCAACCATCATAGGATGAGTGAGCTAGCCGCGAAAGGCCGGCGACCTTACGAGCCCCGCCGACCGCCGTCTAGTGTCCCTCGGTACGATGTCACCGCACGGCGACATCGGAGGTAAGAAAAGAAGGTTCTGGATCTCTTCCTTCCGATCCTCCGCGTCTCTGCGAGAGTATTCTAGAGGTGCCTCCCGTTGAAATGCTTCACCGGGACCGAGTCGAGGTCGAAATCCTCCAGGCAGCGGAGGTTGATGGCGGCGACCGCCTTGACGTCGGGGAGGATGCCTTCGGAGTAGGGGTGGATGCCGCAGGTGGGGCAGAAGCGATGCTTGACGAGATGCTTGTTGAACTCGTACGTGCTCGCGTTCTCCTCCGGTGTCGTGAGCCGTAGGTTCTCGCGCGCGGTGAACCACAGCAGCGAACCCTTGCGCCGACAGATCGAACAATTGCACGACAAAGCCGTATCCACCGTGCCTTCGACCTCGTAGGCGACGCGCCCGCAATGGCAGCTACCTTTGTATTTCACAGGGCGACCTCGTTGAAGAGCGGTTGACAGTTGACGGTCAGAGGGCAGGATCATACTCCTGACCCCCATTTCTGACTTGGCTACTTGCGTGTCCGCATCTCCAATCACGATCGTCGTCGATGAAAGCACACGTGTTTCCGGTCTGCTGCTCGCGCCGGACGACGCGGATCGCTGCTTCGTATTCGCGCATGGGGCGGGCGCCGGAATGACGCACCCGTCGATGACACTCATTGCCGAAGCGCTCGCGGATCGCCGCATCGCGACCTTGCGGTATCAGTTCCCATACATGGAGCGCGGATCGAAGCGGACCGATCCGCCGAAGGTGTGTCACGCGACCGTGCGAGCTGCGGTCGCGGAGGCGAGCCGTCTGATGTCGGGCGTGCCGTTGTTCGCGGGCGGTCGCTCGTTCGGCGGTCGCATGACCTCCCAGGCGCAAGCGACAGCGCCGCTCGAGTCCGTCGTGGGGCTCGTGTTTCTCGCGTTCCCGCTCCATCCGCCGAAACGACCTTCGGGCGAGCGCGCGCAACACCTATTCGATGTGAACATTCCCATGCTCTTCCTGCAGGGAACGCGCGATGAGCTTGCACAGATGGATCTGCTCGAGCCGCTCGTCGAGAACCTCGGCCCGAATGCCACGCTCGTGCTCGCATCCGATGCCGATCACTCGTTTCACGTGCCCGCTCGAACCGGACGCAAAGACGCCGACGTGCGTCGCGAGCTGCTGTATGCGATGGGTTCGTGGATGAAGAAATTGGTTGACGGTTGACAGTTGACGGTTGACAGCTAGAAATGCTTCGCTGCCTGGTCGAGTAAGCCGCTCTTGCTCTGGCCGTCAACCGTCAACTGCACCCGCGAAGCACCGTGTCCAGCAAGCGTCCTCTGCACGATTACGCCGATAAGCGCAAGTTCACGCGCACGCCGGAGCCCGAGCCCAAGCTCGTCACGGATCGTCGCGGGCCGCTGTTGTTCGTCGTGCAGAAGCACGCCGCGCGGCGCTTGCACTATGACTTCAGGCTCGAGCTCGATGGCGTGCTCAAGTCCTGGGCGGTGCCCAAGGGACCTTCGCTCGACCCGCGCGAGAAGCGCATGGCCGTCGAAACCGAGGATCACCCGTTCGACTACGCGTCGTTCGAAGGCGTCATCCCGGCGAAGGAGTACGGCGCAGGCAAAGTCATCGTGTGGGATTGCGGCGTCTACTCGCCCGACGAAGGCCAGCGCTATTCCTTCGACGATCGCGAGGAAGCGCAGGCCCGCGTTCGCGCGGAGCTCGAGCAGGGCAAGCTCAGCTTCTTTCTTCGCGGCGAA
>JAAYXG010000033.1 GCA_012516015.1 Lysobacteraceae bacterium
GCGGAATATTGGGCGACGCTGTGGGTCTTCGCGATCGCCGCGGCGACCGATGGATTGGACGGTTTTCTCGCGAAACGCTTCGATTGGACGTCCGAGCTCGGCAAGATCCTCGATCCGCTGGCGGATAAATTGTTGCTCGTGAGCGTCTTTCTCACGCTCGCATTGCTGGGGTACGTGCCGCTTTGGCTCGCTGCGACGGCCATCGCACGCGATCTCATCATCACGGGCGGTGCGATCGTGTACAACTATCTGTACGGCTATCCGAATGGACGGCCGACGCCGGTCAGCAAGCTCAACACGTTCTGCCAGATCGTTTATCTGCTGTTCGTCGTCGGTGCGGCGGCGCTCGAGCGTGCCGCCGAACCCGTGTTGACCGCGCTCGGTGCGCTCGTCTTCGTGACGACGGTCGTCAGCGGTCTCGACTACGTGATCACGTATTCGCGCAAAGCGATCGCGGCGAGCCGCGCGCGACGCGGACTTGCATGACTCCCACACAGATTCCGTTGCGGATTCGCCTGCGCGACAGCTCGGTCTTCTCGAGCTACTTGGCAGGCCGCAACAAGCCCGCTGTCGATGCGCTCATTGCGCTCGCGCTCAACGCACCCCCGACATGCGTGTGGCTGCACGGCCCGCACGGCTCCGGCAAGACGCACTTGCTGCAGGCATGCTGCGTGCAATGGAGCGAACGCGGCGAAAGCACGGCTTACGTTCCTTTGCGTGAGCTCGGCGGAGATGCGGAGGCGCTGTCCGGATACGGGGACCTCGCGCTCGTCGCGTTGGACGATGCGGAGCTCGTTGCAGGCAATGACGCCGCGGAGCGCGCACTCTTTCGTTTGCACCAAGCGCTCGAAGAGCGCGGCGGACATCTCGTGATTGCAGGGGCGAGCCCGCCGGGAGCACTTGGCTTCAGGCTGCGCGATCTCGCGTCGCGATTGAACGGCGGGCTCGTGCTCACTTTGTATGCGCTCGACGAGAGCGAGCAACTGCGGGCACTGCAGCGACGCGCGCAGATGCGCGGCTTCGAGCTGCCGGAAGAGACCGTGCACTACTTGCAGCGGCGCATGCCGCGCGACATGGCGAGTCTGTGCGCCTTCCTGGACCGATTGGATGAAGCCTCCCTCATCGCGCAGCGCAAGTTGACGGTGCCGTTCGTACGTGACGTGTTGAGGCGTGCGGACGTGTAAACGTGCGGGCGTCAGAGCAGGCCGCCACCTTCTGACGTCCACACGTCTACACCTCTACACGTCCGCACGTCCAAACCGCGTTACGCGCAAATACGCGATCAACATCACGAACAGCGCGAAGGTCGACAGGAGTGACACGCTTGCCCAAGCGCGGGCAGCTGGGTTCGCGACGAGCTCCATCAGCGAAAACGTGAGATAGGCCACGAGGCAGAGCGTGAGCGCGGCGTAAGCGCGCCTGCGGCCGCGCGCGAGCGACGGCAGGAATGCACACAGCGGCAGCGCCGCTGCGAGCGCTGCGATCGTGCGCGCCGCGGAAAAACCGAAGCTCAAGATCCACGCGGCGAACACGAGCGCGACCCCCGAGGTCGTGCTCGAGATTGCAACGCGCAGTCGCGCTTCCGTCGTCACCTGGCTAGCGCGCGAGCTTGACGGCCAGCTCCGCGACGCGCCGTCCAAGGAGCTGAGCGAGGGTGCGCTCGTCGTCCGAGAGTCGTCCGTGCGCTGACGAGCCTGCGACGTGACTCGCGCCGTACGGCGAGCCTCCTGTCGTCGTCTGATTCAGTGCGACCTCGGTGTACGGCAAGCCGACGAGCACCATACCGTGGTGCAGCAGGGGCAGCATCATCGAGAGCAGGGTCGTTTCCTGGCCGCCATGCATCGTTTGAGTAGACGTGAACACGGCCGCTGGTTTGCCCACGAGCGCACCGCTCACCCAGAGCGCGCTCGTTCCATCGAGAAAATGCTTGAGCGGTGCGGCCATGTTGCCGAAGCGCGTCGGGCTTCCGAGCACGAGACCTGCGCACTCGCGCAAGTCTTCGTGGCTTGCATATGGAGGGCCTTCCGCGGGTATGCGCGGCTGAGGCTGTTCAATGACGACATCGACGGGAGGGACGGTGCGCAATCTCGCACGAGCGCCTTGCACCGATTCGA
>JAAYXG010000350.1 GCA_012516015.1 Lysobacteraceae bacterium
ACAGCGAGCACGCGCGCGACACCTGCCTCGCGTGCATAGCGACCGACTTCGGCGTGGAACGCATCGGCGTTGTCGCCGAGCTCTTTCATCTCGCCGAGCACGAGCCAATGCGTTCCGTCGAAATCGCGGAACGCGTCGAGACCCGCTTTGAGCGAGCTCGGATTCGCGTTATAGGAGTCGTCGACGAGAAACGCGCCGTTGATGGCGGGCTTGAGCTCGAGCCGCCCGGCGACGGGTTTCATCGCTGCGAGACCCGCGACGATGTCGTCGACGCTCGCGCCTGCGGCATACGCCGCCGCGGCGGCGCCGAGCGCATTGCGAAGGTTGTGCAATCCCGCGAGCGCAAGCGTTGCGGGCCGCACGCCTTCCGGCGTGACGAGATCGAACTCGATACGAAAGCCGGCCGCATCGGCCTTCGTGCTCACCCTGTGCGCCATGAAGCTCGCTTGCTGCTCGAAGCCGAACGTCAGCAGCTTGTCGGCGGTGCGGTTCTCGCGCCACATGGACGCGAAGGCATCGTCCGCGTTGAACACCGCGACGCCGTCGCGCGGCAATGCGCGGAACATCTCGCCTTTGCCGAGCGCAACGCCCTGCAAGCTTCCGAACCCTTCCAAGTGCGCGGCTCCGGCGTTCGTCACGAGACCGATCGTCGGCTCGGCGATGCTCATCAAATGAGCGATCTCGCCTTGATGATTCGCGCCCATCTCGATGATGGCGAAACGATGCTCCGCGGCGAGGCCCAGCAACGTGAGCGGCACGCCGATGTGATTGTTGAGATTGCCGCGCGTCGCGAGCGTCGGGCCGATGCGCGAGAGAATCGATCCGATCATTTCCTTCGTCGTCGTCTTGCCGTTGCTCCCCGTGACGCCAATGACGGGGATCGCAAACCGACGCCGCCACTCGCGCGCGAAGGCAGACAAGGCGGCGAGCGGATCGGATACGACGACTTGCGGAATGCTGATCGGCAGCGTACGCCCGACGAGCACCGCGACGGCGCCTCGATCGGCTGCGGCCGTCACGAAATCGTGGCCGTCGAAGTGCTCTCCGGTCAGCGCCACGAACAACGCACCGGGAGAAAGCGTGCGCGAATCCGTCGAGACGCTGTCGAACCCGCGATCCTCGCCGACGAGCTCGCCGCCCGCGCAATTTGCCAGCTCGCGTAGACGCCACTCGATCATGACGTCCTCCCGAGCGCTGCGAGGGCCACTTCGCGATCGCTGAAATGACGCCGCGTCGAGCCGACGATCTGATAGTTCTCATGGCCTTTGCCGGCGATCAGCACGGCATCGCCCGGCGCGGCCCGCGCGATGGCAAGCTCGATCGCCGCCGCGCGATCCCGCTGCACGTGCGCCTTCGTCGGCTCGCGCATTCCGTCGAGGATCGCGGCGACGATCGCATCGCCGTCTTCGCCGCGGGGATTGTCGTCGGTCACGATCACGGCGTCGGCTTGCGTCTCGGCGATCGAGCCCATGAGCGGGCGCTTGCCGACATCCCGTTCGCCGCCGCAGCCGAATACGCAGTGCAGCTTGCCCGTGGAGTGCGCACGCACGGCACGCAAGGCTTTGTCCAGCGCATCGGGCGTATGCGCGTAATCCACGACGACGAGCGGCTTGCCTGGAGCGATCAACATCTCCATGCGTCCCGGCGGCGCGGTGCCTTGCTCGATGGTCTGCAGCGCATCGCGCAACGGAACATCGAATCCCAGGAGCGCCGCGAGAACGGCAAGCACGTTGTCGACGTTGAATGCGCCGATCAGTCGCGAGTGCAAGCGTCCGCGTCCCCATGCGCTATCGATTTCGATCGACAGCCCGACCGGCTCGGCAACGACGTGCGTCGCGCGCACGTAGCACGCCTCGCTGCTCACGTCCGTCGTCGCGAGCGACTCGCGGCCGTAGACGGTGAGCGCCGTGCCGCGCACGCGTTGCGTCAGTGTTGCGCCGAACGGATCGTCGAGATTCACGATCGCGTGCTTGAGCGTCGGCCATTCGAAGAGCCGCGCCTTCGCCTCGCCATACGCCTCGAACGTCCCGTGATAGTCGAGATGATCGCGCGTCAAGTTCGTGAAGAGCGCCGCATCGAAGCGCACACCCGCGACCCGCTGTTGAACGAGCGCGTGAGACGTGACTTCCATGGCGACGGAACGCACGCCGTCGTCGCGCAGTTCGGCGAGCTCGCGGTGAACCGTGATGCAGTCGGGCGTCGTGTGCGAGCGCGCCCGCACAGCGCCGACGCGGCCGAATCCGAGCGTGCCCGTGTAAGCAGCGTCGATGCCGAGCTTCTCGAGCGCTTCGGCAAGCATGTAGGCAATCGTCGTCTTGCCGTTTGTCCCGGTGACCGCGGCGATTCGGATCTCGCTCGACGGCGCGTCGAAGAAGCGATCGGCAATCGTACCGAGTTGCCGCGTGAGATCCGGCACGCGAACGCCGATCACGCCGACGGGAAGCCTCGGCGCTGCAACACCGGCGGCCGGCTCCCACAGGACTGCAGCCGCACCTCGGCTCAGCGCCTGCTCCAGGAACGCAAGACCGTGCGTGCGCAAACCGGTCAACGCCACGAATGCGCCGCCCGCCTCCACCTGACGACTATCGAGCGTCAGGTCGGAGACATGGGCGCTCGGCGCGCGCTCCGGCGCGATCCCCTGCAGCAGCGTCGCCAAATTCTTGGCGCGCGGTTTTGCAGGTCGAGTGCTCATCCGCAACGCTCCGCTCATGGCTCTCGGCTCGCTTGCACGAGCGTCGTCGCCGGAAGCTGCTCGAGCCCATCCGGCGGCACGCCCAGCAAACGCAGCGCGCCCGCCATCACGTTCGCGAACACGGGCGCAGCGACTTCGCCGCCGTAGTATTTGTTGCCGGTGGGCTCATCGATCACGACGACCGCGGCGAGCTTCGGCCGACTCGCGGGCACGACGCCGCCGAAGACCGCCATGTGCTTCTCCGAGGAATAGCCGCCGTTCTCCGCCTTCCAAGAAGTCCCGGTCTTGCCTGCGACGCGATAGCCGAGCAGCGCCGCGCGATTGCCTGTGCCCTCCTCGGACACGACGCTCTCCATCATGCGCAGCATTTCGGCGGCGACGCGCGGATCGAGCACGCGTTCGCCGACGACCGGCTCATCGACACGCCGCAGCGACACCGGACGGCGAATCCCGCCCGACCCCAGAATCGCGTAGGCCTGCGCGAGCTGCAGCGAGGTCACCGACACGCCGTATCCGAAGGAGAGCGAAGCCGTGCCGATACGTCGCCAATGAGAGTAGTGATTGAGCAAGCCCGCCGATTCGCCGGGAAAGCCGCTGCCGGTCACTTGCCCGAAGCCGAAGCCTTGCAGCGTTTCCCAGATCGATTCGGGCGGCAGCGACAGCGCCAGCTTCGTCATGCCGACGTTGCTCGATTTCGCGATGATCGTGGTGAGCGGAACCGCGCCGAGGTTGCGCTTGTCGCGAAACGTATTCACACCGATCTTCACGAAGCCCGGCGAGGTATCGATGATCGAATCCGCGTGATAGCGGCCCGATGCGAGGGCCGCCGCCGCAACGAACGGCTTCATGCTCGAGCCCGGCTCGAAGATGTCCGTCGCCGCGCGATTGCGGTAGCGCGCGGGCGAGACTTGGTCCCGGTCGTTCGGGTTGTACGCTGGCTGATTGACCATCGCGAGCACTTCGCCCGTGTCGACGTCCAGCACGACGAGCGAGCCCGCTTTCGCGTGATGCTCCTGTACGGCGGCCTTGAGCTCGCGATAGGCGAGATACTGAATGCGAAGATCGATGCTCGCGTACAGATCCGTGCCTGGACGCGGTGCTCGAATGCTCTCGATGTCTTCGACGGTCCTTCCGTACCGATCCTGGATGACGCGCTTCGCGCCGGGCTCGGCACCAAGCCAACGATCGTAGGCGAGCTCGAGTCCTTCCTGGCCGATATCGTCGTACTTCTTCGTGAACCCGAGCAGATGACCCGTGACTTCGCCGGCAGGATAGAAACGCTGATATTCGCGCAACAGATAGACGCCTGGGATCTTGAGATCCGCGACCTGCTGCGCATCGCTCGGCCGCATGTGCCGCACGAGATAGATGAACTCGCGGTCGAGGTTGCTCGAGACGAGCTGCTCGAGCCACTTCTTGTCGCGATTCAGCGCTTCGGCGAGGCGCTGGAATTGATCCGACGCGCGAATGAGCTCGGGCGGGCACGCCCACACCGTATCGACCGGCGTGCTGGCGGCGAGCGCCTCGCCGTTTCGATCGTAGATCCCGCCGCGCACCGCGGAGATCTTCGCGACGCGCGTGTAGCGCGCGTCGCCCTGCTTCTCGAGAAACGCTTGATCGATGAACTGCAGCTGCACGGCACGCGCGAGGAGCGCAATCGCCGTGAGCACGAGCAGCACGAGCACGAACCGCAGACGGCCGCGGAACTGTTCTTGGGAAAAGGCGCGGGGCTCGCTACGTATCATGGCGTCACGATCCGCACTTCGTTCGGCCGCGGGATCACCATGCGCAAGCTCCCGCGCGCGGTCTGCTCGACGCGGCCGTGCGTCGCCCACGCGCTCTGCTCGAGCTTGAGCTGCCCCCACTCGATCTCGAGCGCATCGCGGTCGGCATGCAGCGATTGCAGCTCGACGAACAATGTCCGCGTCTCATGGCGCGACCAGACGACCGCGAGCGCCGAGGCGAACAACGACGCCCAGAGCGCGATCATGGCGACCTTCATTGCCGGGCTCATGCGGCCACCTTCTCGGCGACGCGCATGATCGCGCTTCGCGCACGCGGATTGCGCGCCACTTCCGCTTCGGAGGGGCGAATTGCCTTGCCGACACGCTTGAGCTTGGCGCGCGCGTGATCGGGGATGTCCGGAAGCCCGGCGTAGACCGGATCGTCTTGCGAGTGCTTTTGCATGAAGCGCTTGACGATCCCGTCTTCGAGCGAATGAAAGCTGATCGCGCAGAGGCGGCCGCCCGGCGCCAGCACCTCGAGCGCACCTGCGAGCCCCGCCTCGACTTGCGCGAGCTCGTCATTGATATGAATGCGCAATGCCTGAAAGGTGCGCGTTGCCGGGTGCTTGCCGGGCTCGCGAGTCGGAACGGCGTCCGAGACGATCTCGGCGAGACGGCCCGTCGTCGTGATCGGGGCTGCGAGGCGTGCGGCGACGATCGCGCGCGCGACGCGCTTCGCGAAGCGCTCCTCGCCGTAATCGCGAATGATGCGCGCGAGCTCGCGTTCCGGCGCGCGTGCGATGAACTGCGCCGCAGTCATTCCCGAGCTCGAATCCATCCGCATGTCGAGCGGACCGTCCTGTATGAAGCTGAAGCCGCGCGCGGCGTCGTCGAGCTGCGGAGAGGACACACCGAGATCGAGCAACACGCCGTCAATTCCCCCGAGCCATCCGCGCTCGGCGACGATCTCGTGCAAGCGCGAAAACGGACTCTCCACCAACGTCAAGCGATTCTCTGCTGCGAATCGCTCGCGTCCTGCCGCGACTGCGGCGGGATCGCGATCGATTGCAATGACCCTGCCCTCCTTGCCGACACGCTCCAAGATCGCGGCGGTATGACCGCCCCGACCGAAGGTCGCATCCACATAGCGACCGCCCGCGCGTACGTTCAGCGCACCCAGCACTTCCTCGAGAAGCACGGGCACGTGCTGAAGCATCGGCGCACCTATCGGCTCATCGATGCTTCGAACCGATCGCACGCGCGAGGTCCACGCCGCGAATCTCGCGAGGACACGAAGGTCTGCAGGATTCCCGGGCGTGCATCGGATGCTGACACTCGGTTCGCTCACAACGACAACGATTCGAGCTCCGGCGGAAGCTCTTCCGCCGACTCATCGGCCTTCAGCCACAGCTCGCGATTCTCGTTCCACAGCGCTTCGTCCCAGAGCTCGAAGCGATTGCCTTGACCGATCAACATCGCGGCGCGAGACAGGCTGGCGTACTCGCGCAAGCTCGGCGGGATCAGGATGCGACCGCTGCCGTCGAGCTCGAGGTCGGTCGCGTGACCGATCATCAAACGTTGCAGACGGCGCGCGACGGGATTGAGCGTCGGCAGACGGCGCAGCTTGAGCTCGATCTCTTCCCACTCGGGCAGAGGATAGATGAGCAAGCAACGATCGGCGCGATCCACGGTTGCGATCAAACGCCCATTGGAGCGCTCGATGATGCGCTCGCGATAACGGGTCGGCATCGCGAGCCGCCCCTTCGCGTCGAGCGTCACCTTGTTTGCACCGCGGAACATCATGATTCCGAAACCGGCCGAGAAGCGCTTCCTGCTGCCCCTCTACCCCATTCACTCCCACTTTTTCCCACCTCGTTGCACTATATGGACGCACCCGGGCGCAGTCAAAAAAATCTGAGCAATTTCCCTTTTGGCGACAGGTACTTAGGGGTCAACCGCAAACTCGGTCGTGGATGGCTCTGGACTGCATTTCAGGAAATCAGAGGGTTAGAGAATGTTGTTGAGGTGTTACGTAGCAGCGCTAGGTACGCCTCCCGGCGCGCCGCTTGGGACGGTCGCGCTGGTTCCGCGCAAGTTCCGCGCAACTCTCTCACCCGATCATGGCGTCAAAGTGGCAATCCGCCGCGCTATCGTGGCGGCGTAAGGTCAAGTAAATGTAAGCGATGTCCTACGTGGTTCGTTGGTCCCGGCTTCATTATTAATTATTGTTTAACAGATATGGAAAGGCCATGCCGCCAGCAACCTCTTGTATTGGGGCTTTGATGCCCCCACCATCCCGGTCCGAGTCAGCCAGGCAATCGCTGCGCGCAAGCGTGGAGGAAAGTCCGGGCTCCCAGGGCAAGGTGCCAGGTAACGCCTGGGGGGCGCGAGCCCACGGAAAGTGCAACAGA
>JAAYXG010000034.1 GCA_012516015.1 Lysobacteraceae bacterium
GGTCAGCAAGTGGCGGCGGCGTTCCCATCGCTGTAGCACTTTGGGCTGTAAGGTTTAAAGCGGACCCTACTTCACGGAGCAAGGCTGCCCGCGCGCAAGCGGGGTAGCCCTGCTCCATTTATTTGTCGGCACAATCCGCGTTCGGGCCGTTGTGAACGCGCCTCCGTAGACTTGCGACGAGAACGTGCCGACGCAATTGCGCCTGCATTGCCGGCAAGCCGAGGTTTGGCCACGGCAGTTCGGCCGCCGGAATCGATCTGTGAGCAGATCGATCGAGGGCGCCGGCAAGCCCTGTTTCGATGCTTCCGGTTCACGGTAAGGATCGCGCGTACGTCGCCAACTCGCGGTAACCTAGTGCGGCTTACGATCGACACTGGGAACGCGAGATGAATCTGTACCGACGTTTTCTGATCCTGATCATTTCGATTACGACCGTCTCCATAGCGCATGCCGCCGGCATGCAGCCGGAGCGCGCCGAGAGAGGCATGGTCGTGAGCGTGCACGCACTCGCCTCGGAAGCCGGCGTCGAGATGATGAGAGCGGGCGGCAATGCGATCGATGCCGCCGTTGCGACAGGGTTCGCGCTCGCGGTCGTGCATCCGAGCGCGGGGAACATCGGTGGCGGCGGCTTCATGCTCATCCGTCTCGAGAATGGCAAGACCCATTTCCTCGACTTCCGAGAGAAGGCGCCGGGCAAGGCGACGCCGACGATGTACCAGGATTCGGACGGGAATGTGATCCCGGGCCTCAGCCGCTTGGGGTATCTCGCCTCCGGCGTACCGGGCTCCGTGAAAGGATTGGTGCACGCACAAGAGCGGTTCGGCAAGCTGACGCTCGCGCAAGTCATGGCGCCCGCGATACGGCTCGCGCGCGAAGGCTATGCGCTGAGCTGGGGCGATGCTCGGTCGATGAGCACGAACGAGGGGCTGGCGCAATTTCCCGATTCGAAGCGGATTTTTCAGAACGACGGGAAAGGCTGGAAGCAGGGCGATGTGTTCAGGCAGCCCGAGCTCGCGCGTACGCTCGAACGCATCGTCGAATCGCCGGACGATTTCTACACTGGCAAGATGGCGCGCGAGATTGCCGAG
Source organism: Lysobacteraceae bacterium (assembly GCA_012516015.1). Classification (GTDB taxonomy): domain Bacteria; phylum Pseudomonadota; class Gammaproteobacteria; order Steroidobacterales; family Steroidobacteraceae; genus Steroidobacter. The sequence continues at coordinate 1,089 of JAAYXG010000034.1, forward strand.
TTCATGCAGGCGGGCGGCGGCATCATCACGGTCGACGATCTGCGCAACTACGAAGTCATCGACCGCACGCCTGTGCGAGGAACCTATCGCGGCCTCGAAATCATCAGCGCACCGCCTCCGTCGTCCGGCGGCATTGCGCTGATCGAGACGCTCAACATTCTCGAAGGCTTCGATCTCAGGAAAGCCGGGTTCGGTTCGGCGGAAGCGATTCATCTCGTCACCGAAGCCTATCGACGCGCCTTCTACGATCGTGCGCAGTTCCTGGGCGATCCCGAGTTCAGCGAGCTGCCCGTGCTCGAGCTCGCAGAGAAGCAGTACGCCGTCGAATGGCGTAAGTCGATCAACGCCAAGAAGGCGAGCGCTTCGGCGCGCCTCGAGCGGCCGAAAGTGTCGGCGGCATTGGCGAAGTATGTCGCCGAGCATCCCGTCTTCGCGCCGGGCAGAGAGCCCACGCAGACGACGCATTACTCGGTCGTCGATGAAGCGGGCAACGCGGTAGCCGTCACGACCACGCTGAACGGCGGTTTCGGTTCGAAGGTCACGATCGGCCCGCTCGGCTTTCTCATGAACAACGAAATGGATGATTTCTCGTCGAAGCCCGGCGTGCCGAACATGTTCGGGCTGATCCAAGGCGAGGAGAATGCGATCGGCCCGAACAAGCGGCCGCTGTCGGCGATGACGCCGACGATCGTTCTCAAGGACGGCAAGCTCTGGCTGGTCTTGGGCTCGCCCGGCGGCCCGACGATCATCACGACGGTCGCGAACATCCTGATCAACGTCGTCGATTTCGATCTCGACATTCAGCAGGCGGTCAACGCTCCACGCTTCCATCATCAATGGATTCCGGACCAACTCCGGCTGGAGCGCAATCGATTCTCGCCCGACACGATCGAGCTGCTGAAGTCCCGCGGACACGACGTCGTGTTCGGCCTCGGCGGCGACGGCGAGTGCATCCAGATCGATCTCGAGACCGGACTGCGTCTGGGTGCGAGCGATGGACGAAACGAAAGGGGCAGGGCGGTAGGCTACTGAGCGAAGTAGACGAACTCGGCAGATCTTGCACGCGCGGCGTCCGCGAAGTACGGAACGCGCGCGAAGTCCACGTGCTTTGCTCCTGAGGAACCGACCGTTGCCGCTATGGATTGGAGTCACATGGCGGCGGACTTCAGCAGTGGGCTGCGCGTTGGGATCTCCGGGTCATACGGAGGCATCAATCTCGGCGACGAGGCGATCCTCCATGGCATCCTTGCACAGCTGCGCAGCATTCCTGGCATCGGTCCGATCACCGTTTTCACGCGCGATCCCGAAGACACGCTCGCTCGACACGCTGTAGATCGTGCAGTGGCCGTGCGCGAGATGACGCGCGAGGAGGCGAGAGCGGAGGTCAAGCAGCTCGACCTGTTCATCCTCGGTGGAGGCGGTCTTCTCTACGACCTCGACGTCGCGGTGTATCTGCGGGAAGTTGCGCTCGCAAACGAAGCGGGCGTGCCCGTTGCGGTCTACGCAATCAGCGCGGGACCGCTCGATCAATGGAGCTCTCGCGAGCTCATCAAGAAACACCTGACTCCCGTTGCGCTGCTCACGGTCCGCGACCGACACGCGTTGCGTTTGTTGCAGGATGCGGGTGTTCAGCGCGAGATTCACCTGACGGCGGATCCGGCATTGTTGCTCGAACCCGAGAAGTTCGATGCGGCCATGTTCGCGAAGGAGGGTCTCGCGGACGATCGCCCGCTCGTTGCGTTCTCCGTGCGCGAGCCCGGTCCCGCAGCCCCCGACATCGACACGGGTCACTATCATGCACTGCTCGCCGACACGGCCGACTTCGTCATCGACCGGTACAGGGCCGACGTCGTGTTCGTTCCGATGGAACGGCGTAACAAGGACTTGCAGCACAGCCACGCCGTCATCGCACGCATGCAGCATGCGCATCGCGTCCATGTACTGCGGGACAAGTACACTCCGCACGACATCATGGCTCTGCTCTCGCGGTGCACGCTTGCGGTCGGAATGCGGCTGCATTTCCTCATCTTCGCCGCGCTACAAGGCGTGCCGTTCGTGGCGCTGCCCTACGCCTCGAAAGTGAAGGGCCTGATCGAAGATATCGAGCTGAAGATGCCTCCGCTGCGTCAGGTGAGCACCGGCCGGTTGATCGCGCACGTCGACGACTGCTGGGATCGCAGGGATGCCATTCGAGAGCACATCGCGGCACGGTTGCCCGCGCTGCAGGAGCGCGCACGTCTGACGCACACATTGCTCACGGAGATGTTGGCGCAGCAAGCATCGCCCGCGCCGAGGAACTGAGCATGCCGCTGCTCGCGCGACCCGCGGAGCCGCAATTTGCCCGCTTGCCGCCGCGCCGCGCCATGATCGCGGCGAATGTAGATGTGCTCGTCGTCGGCGGTGGACCTGCGGGACTTGCCGCTGCGATGGGTGCCGCGGATAGCGGCGCGAGCGTGCTGCTCGCCGAGCGCTACGGATTTCTCGGCGGCAATGCGACGGCGGCGCTCGTCATGCCGCTGATGTCGTTTCACACCGATCGGCAGGTGCTCGAATCCGGCGAAGGCAAGCTCTTCCCCGAGGATCATGGTCCCGGCGAGCCGGTGATCGGCGGTGTGCTCGTACGCTTGCTCGAACGACTCATCGCGGCACGCGGTGGCGTTCGGCCGTCCAAGGATACGGGCTACGTCGTCCCGTTCGATCCGGAGGTCTTCAAGGGCGTCGCGCTCGATCTGCTCGATGAAGCGGGTGTGACGCTGCTGTTGCATGCGTTCGCGAGCGATGCCTTGATCAAGGATGCGCAGCTCGATGGAGTGGTCTTCGAAACGAAGTCAGGGCCTCTCGTCGTTCGAGCGCGCGCCATCGTCGATGCGACTGGCGACGGCGATATTGCCGCGCGTTCTGGCGCGCCTTACGACATTGGACGCGACGAAGATGGACTCGTGCAACCGATGACGCTGATGTTCCGCGTCGGCGATTTCCATCGCGAGGCGTTTCTTGCCTACGCTCGCGAGCACCCGGATCAGTGGCGCGGCGTATACGGATTATGGGAGTTGGTGCGTAAGGCAACCGAAGCAGGCGAGCTCGATCTGCCGCGCGAGGACATCTTGTTCTTCGCGACACCGCATCCGCGCGAGGTGTCGGTCAACTCGACTCGCATCATCGAAGCATTGGGTACCGAAGTGTGGGATCTAACGCGTGCCGAATGGATCGGACGTCGACAGATGCGCCAGATCGCGGCATTTCTGCGGAAGTACGTGCCGGGGTTCGAGGACGCCTACGTCATGCAGAGCGGCGTTCAAGTGGGGGTGCGCGAAACGCGGCGCATTCAGGGCGAATATCGACTCACGGCGGCGGACATACTGAGTGCTCGCAAGTTCGACGACGTCATCGCCCGCGGCACGTATCCAGTCGATATTCACAATCCGGCCGGTAGAGGAACGACCCTGAAGAAGCTGCCGCCGGGCGAAGCCTACGATATTCCCTATCGATGTCTGTTGCCGCAGCGGACGGACAATCTACTCGTCGCGGGGCGCTGCATATCCGGCACGCACGAAGCGCACTCCTCCTACAGAGTGATGCCGATCGCGATGGCGACTGGCCATGCGGCAGGCATCGCTGCCGCGATCGCCGCGCGCACGCGCAAGGCCTCGCGCGAGCTCGACGTCGCACAAATACAAAGTGAGCTGCTGCGTCAAGGAGCGAATTTGGGGTTGGATCGGTCGCGCAATGCGTGACTCACGGCGAGCGGCGCTACTTCGTCGCGCTCGTGCACTACCTGATGCGGTAGTTGATGGAGTAGGGCAGGCACACCGGAACGGCTTTGCCATTGCGTGTCGCGGGTCTGAAGCGATACTCGCGCGCGATGTCGAGCGCGTCGTTATCCAGACGTGCAAAGCCGGTGCTCTCGATGATCTCGACGCTCTCCACCGCTCCACGCGCGGTGATGCAGATTTTCACAGTCGCTCGTCCCGATTCGCCTGCTGCAGCGCGCCCGACGGGTACGCTTGCTTGCCGCTTCGTCCCCGAATCGGCCGCGGACGTACGAACGTACCTTCGCCCTCATCCTCGATCTCGGCGATGACGGGTCCGGGAATCGCTTTCTGGGGTGCCAAGAATTGCGTCGTGATGGCGCGGCTTTCGGACTCGAATGCGTCGATGGCAACGCTGGGCGGAAGGACCTGTTTGAGCGGATCGACTTCAAACTGAAGAGCGGCCGCAGGCAGCAGCGGCGGCTCGGGCGGCGGCTCTCGTGTTTGCGGCGGCAGGAAGTGAACCGCGAGGGGCGCGACGATGCGGGCGAACGCATGGGGTGAGGTGTTCGCGACGAGCCAAATGATCGCCGCGTGCAACGCCATGATCGGCAACGCAAATGCGAGCGACTCGATTCTCGGTACCGGGATCTCGATGCTGAACCGAAGCACCTTGCGGGACTGCTGCGGTATCTGGGTGCGATAGTACGCCAGAGGCTCTTCCTGAGGATTCGATGGCAAAGGAGCGGCATCCGCGTTCGTACTGTGCATCGCGCCAGATATCCCCATCGAAGCCTCCGGCCCGATTCTTGTTCGAATTCTATAGGGTCAACGCTGTGGAATGTGAGTCAGCGGCGACTGGAAGCTGCACAGGGTAGAGCATCCAAGGCTCCTGAGCCAATAGGGTGCTTCGAGGCATTTCTGCATCGCGATACGGGTGCCGGCGTCAATCAGAATGCATCGCATCTACTCGTTTGTCGCCCTCATGTAGCGAGCATTTGACGGAATCGCGACGTCGCGTCGCCAGCTTTCGGAATTGCGCACTTGATCACGTGTTTCTGTGAGGGTCCGGCACTAGGGGTACGTGCACTTTGTGGATTGCGTCCTCGGGGACGCTGCTCTCGTGCGCTAGCTTGAATGCGAGCGCGAAAACGAGGGGAGAGATGCAGAAGATCGTCGAGTTCGATCGATCGGAGATCGTGACCGGCAAACCGCTGCCGTTCTCGATCTACGACGCCGATCGCAAGGTGCTGCTCGCCGCGCGAGGGCAGATCGTGAGCGACGCGATGCGTCAGCGCTTGAGGGCGCACAATCTGTATGCGGTCGCAGAAGAAGGACATGGGTTGGCAGCGAAGGGATCGACGGATGCGGAGCCGCCGCCGGTCTGTCCGCTTGCCGCCTTTCGCCA
>JAAYXG010000351.1 GCA_012516015.1 Lysobacteraceae bacterium
ACGAGTTGCCGAACGTCACCATCATGCCGCGCGCTCGCAAGCTGTCGAGGGAGCGCCAGAACGTGTCTTTGCCGACGGAGTCGTAGACGACGTGCACGCCCTGTCCCTTCGTCCCCGCCTTAGCAGCCGTCACCCAATCGTCGTCGGTCGTGAGCACCTCGTCGGCACCGAGCGCACGCACGTGGTCGACTTTCGAGGCGTTGCCGACGAGCGCAAGAACCCACGCGCCGAGATGCTTTGCCCACGGTACCAGCAGCGAACCGACACCTCCTGCGGCCGCATGGATCAACACGCGGTCCGCACGGCGCACCCGATACACCTGGCGTAGCAGCATCTGCGCCGTCAGCCCTTTCAACATGATCGCGGCGGCCGTTCGATCGTCGATCGTATCGGGCAGACGCACGATGCGATCGGCGGAGACGACGCGCAACTCGCTGTAAGCGCCGGATACGTTTCCGACATAGGCGACGCGGTGACCCGCAGCGACATGACTTACGCCCGTGCCGACCGCCTCGACGACGCCGGCAGCTTCTCTGCCCGGTGTGAGCGGAAGGGCCGCTTGATACAAGCCGGTGCGCTCATAGACGTCGAAGAAATTGAGCCCGATGGCGGTGTGTCGAACGAGCACTTCGCCCGGGCCGGGTGCGGCAACTTCGACGGGCTCCCACTCGAGCACTTCCGGCCCGCCGTGTCGATGGATGCGGATGGCGTGAGACATTCGTGAAGCGATTAGCGATTAGCGGTTAGCGGAAACTGACCGCGCTGCAGAGCTGCAGCGGCAGTCTATACCAATCAAAGCAAGCCGATCGCTTGCGATTCCGAGTCTAACCGCTAACTGCTAACCGCAAACCGCTTCAAGCGCCGGACGAATGCGGCGCGACCCCGAGTCATCAGAGTGCTTGATCGTCCGCTTCCCCGGTGCGGATGCGAAGGACGCGCTCGAGATCGGTAATGAAGATCTTACCGTCGCCCACCTTGCCGGTCTTCGCGGCACCGATGATCGCCTCGACCACTTGGTCGACCAATGCGTCTTTGACCGCGACCTCGATGCGAGTCTTCGGGACGAAGTCGACGACGTACTCGGCGCCTCGATACAGCTCCGTATGTCCTCGCTGCCGCCCGAACCCTTTCACTTCCGTGACCGTCATTCCGGACACGCCGATCTCGGACAATGCGGCTCGCACGTCGTCGAGTTTGAAGGGCTTGATAATTGCGCTGATGAGTTTCATTCCCCGTGGCTCCTGTCTCGAAGTGCGGACCCGATCCCGCTCGCGAGATCGGGCTCATTGAAATTGTCGTTACTGTTGCAGGCCGGCATCGACGGCCAGGATACCTCAAGCACTGCCGCAGCGAGCTTGGCAATGCACGTTCCATGCCGCGACGGCGGCACAAGCGCTCGCGCCCGGGGTTCCTCGGAGCTGGCTGCAAAAACAACTTACTCGTGCCGCGCTAGACAAAGTTTCGTGGCGCGAGCGTCCTGTCGCGCACCAATGTAGAGCGCCCGCGCAGGGAGCTCGCGCCTGTTTGGTGCATTCCCGACGTGCTGGAAGCAAGGCACAGGATGAAGCGCTGTCTGACATAACGAGGGTAGGAGACGCATCATGCGGGCCGCGTCGAAGAGTGCCCTGTCGCAAACGACCTACAGGTGCGTATGAGCGCGACTTCGCGGAGACTGTTTCGCGGCATAACAAGCAAATGCTGCGTGGTCGAACCGCGCCAATGAAGGCGCGCGCGACTCAGTTCCTGTTCGGGCACGCATGCATGTGAGAAAAAGCGGCCTCGAAACCTGGGGAGTCCGTATGGAAGTACGCGGGGGCGTGCGCGCCGGGTGGCGCGCGGTCGGCTCGCTCGTCTCGTTGACGGCAGTCGGCTGGTTGCCCATGTCCACTTGTGCGGCGGCGCATGCCGAGGCGCAAATCCTATATTTCGAGCCGCTGCAAATCCGTGTGCCGCAAACGGCGGCGAGCGGTGCGCGACAGAAGGCGAGCCGCGAGCTGAGCAAGCTCGAGCTCTCGGCGTTCGGCCGCGACTACGACTTGACGGTCGAGACGAACGAAACGTTTCACGAGAGTCTCGCGGCGAAGCCGAGCCGCTCGACATTGACGCTCTATCGGGGCTCGATCGACGGACTCGCAAGCTCGTGGGTACGCCTCGCCACGCAAGGCACGGACGTACACGGCATGGTGTGGGACGGCGTGCAGTTGTATGTGATCGCGCCGAGCGATCAGGTGCGCCATCAGCTCGTCCCGCCTCTGCAGGCGCAGAGCACGAGCGTGATCTTCCGCATGCACGATGTGCTCATGCCGGCGCGAGAAGCATCCTGTGCAACCGGCGATGCGCCCGCGCCGATCGAGCGCGGCTCCGATGCCTATGACTCGCTCGTGCGCGAGCTCCGACGCGCGAAAGGCGATCTCGGCGCGACGATGCGGCTCGAGCTCGCTGTCCTCGCCGATGCGCTGTTCCGCGACCGCCATCTCGATGAGCAGGCCGCGCGCGATGGCCTGCTCATCCGGTTGAACAACATCGACGGCATCTACAGCTCTCAGCTCGGCGTGCACATACAAGCTCCGCTGATCGACATCCTCGATGCCGAGAATCGCACCTTGTCCGAAACGAGAAATGCCGATGCGTTGCTCAAGGAGCTCGCAAAGGCTCGCGAGAAGTCGTTTCGACATCGCTCGCGCGGGCTGACGCACCTCTTCACCGCCCGGGATTTGGAGGGTGAGACCGTCGGCATCGCGTATGTGGATTCGCTTTGCGATCCGAAGTACGGGGTCGGCTTGACCGAGGTCTCGACGCGTGGCGCTTGGTACGAATCCTTGATCGCCGCGCACGAGATCGGCCATAACTTCGGCGCCGTGCACGACGGCGAAGGAGTGTGCGCGAGCACGCCCCAAGGCGCCTATTTGATGTCGCCGAACGTCAATGGCGTCGAGGCGTTCTCGGATTGCAGCTTGAGCATGATGCACCCCAAAGTCGCCGCGGCGAAATGCATCGTTCCGCTTCCCCCCGCCAACGTCCGGGTGGCGGCCGATCTCGGTACCGTGCGCAGCCCAGCGGGCGTCGCGTTCGATTACGAGCTTCCGGTGGCGAACGCAGGCGGCGCCACGGCAATGAACGTGCGCGCGGAGGTCCTCGTGCCGCCCACGATCGTCGTCGAGGATGCCTATGTCATCGGCGGCTCCTGCACGAGCGGGGCGGGAGTCGTGCAATGTCAGATGGGCAACATCACCGGCGGGACTTCGCGCCCCGTGTATCTCACCTTCCGCGGCACCACGGTCGGAACGAGCTCCATTTCGGCAAAGGTTTTCGCGGACAACGACACGAATATCGCCGATAACGAGGGCAACGGCACGCTCGCGATCGTGCGCGAAGCGGACGTATCTCTAGAGGTCGACGCGCCGGCACAAGTTGCGGCGATGAGCGCTTTCGAATTGCGCTTCACGACTACGAATGGCGCGGCGATCGACGCTCGTGACGTGCGCACCTCGCTCACCCTCCCAGAGGGCATCACGGCCTCGAGCGCGACGCAATCCGGCGGCACGTGCACGATCGAAGGCGCGGAACTCGTGTGCGTGCGTCCGACCCTGGAGGCGGGCGAGACGTCTTTCGGCACGATCGTGCTCACCGCCGCGCAAGCAGGCCTGGCGACCTTCCGCGTGCAGACATCCGGTAGCTACGTCGACCCCGTCGGCACGAACGACTCGGCGGAAGTCAGCATCGAAGTCGTGCCGACTCCCGCACCGAGCACCGCTCAGCGCGATACGCGCGACGGTGGCGGTGGTGGTTCCAGCGGGCTGCTGCTCGCCCTCCTCGGCATACTGGGACTGTGGCGTAGACGGACCGAAGCGACCTAAGCTTGCGCACGTTTCGGTGCGGCGAGGAACGGTCAGTAGAGCTCGGCCGCTGTTCGCTCTCATGCGTCGTATCTTGATTTTATCGTCGGACGCCCTAGTTCCAAGGCTATGGACTACAAGGACTACTACAAGATCCTGGGGGTCGCCCGCGGCGCGAGCCAGGAGGAGATCAAGCGCGCCTATCGCCGGCTCGCCCGGAAGTATCATCCTGACGTGAGCAAAGAGGCGAACGCCGAGGATCGGTTCAAGGAAGTCCAGGAAGCCTACGAGGTCTTGAAAGATCCCGAGAAGCGAGCCGCGTACGATCAGCTCGGCTCGAATTGGCGCTCGGGCCAAGAATTCCGTCCGCCGACGGACTGGGGCAAGGGGTTCGAATTCACGACGTTCGGTACCGAGGACGACAGCGGCTTCAGCGATTTCTTCGCATCCTTGTTCGGCTCGCGCAGTCCTTTCGGCCAGCGAAGCACGCGTAGCGGCCATTTCGCCCGCGCCGGCCAAGATCACGTCGCGAAGATCCAGATCGATCTCGAGGATGCATTTCGCGGGGGCACGCAGACGATCGAGCTCAAGGCACCGCAACTTTCGGAAGATGGCCACGTGCTCGTGAAGCCGAGAACATTGCGCGTCACGATTCCGGCAGGCATCGTTGAAGGACAGCGCATTCGGCTCGCAGGTCAAGGCAGCCCAGGCGTGCATGGCGGCCAAGCGGGCGATCTCTACCTCGAAGTGAGCTTCCGTCCCCATCGACTTTTCGAAGTCGATGGTCGTGACGTCAAGCTCACGCTGCCGATCGCGCCATGGGAAGCGGCGCTCGGCGCGACGGTTCAGACGCCGACGCTCGCGGGCCCCGTGGATCTGCGCATTCCGGCGGGCGCCAAGAGCGGCCAGAAGCTCCGCCTCAAAGGCCGCGGCCTGCCCGGCAATCCGCCGGGCGATCAATATGTCGAGCTGAAAATCGTCTTGCCTCCCGCGACGACACCGAAGGCACGCGAGCTCTTCGAGCGCATGAGGGACGAGCTGCCGTTCAATCCGCGCGAGGCGATGTGAGGGCGCGCTTCGGGCGCTGTGTGAAGTATAGAGTGGAAGGTGTAACGTCAGAAGCGCGCTTCGGGCGCGTCTAAGGTGTGAAGTGTAAGGTGCGTGACGTCACAGGGCCGCGCTGCCTGCCTCTGACCTTACACTTTACACATTCCACTCTACACGGCTTTCGCATTACCCGGCGCGAAAGCGCCCTAATGCCGAAGCCCTTGAGCATGATCCAACAGGTAAGCCACACGGCGCACGATCGCGAGATCGATGTGCGGCTTCTCGATGAAATCGACGGCGCCTTCGCGCATCGCCGTTACGGCGGCCTTCACGTCGGCTTCCTCGCCCAGAAGGATGACGGGCGGACAGATGCGCATCGCGCGAAGCCTGCGCAAGAGCTCGATGCCGGACATGCCGGGAAGCGAGACATCCGTGATCACGCAGCCGAGCCCATCGCCGTCCGATGCGAGGTAGCTCTCGGCGCTATCGAAGTCTTGAACGTCGACATCGAGAGAGCTGAGCAAGGATCGAAGCGTATGGCGGTCCGTTGCGTTCGCTTCGATCACTGCAACGATGGGACGTGCGCTCGCCACGGACTGAACGATTGCGAAAGAGGCTGCATCGTCTTCGCGCTCTCAATGGAGCTTGCGCGCTCGCGAGACTCAGCGATGCCCTTTGGAACTGATGAAGCGTCGCGCATGGGCCGACATCTTTGGACCGACCTTCGCCCCGGAGAAGTTCGCACTTGTACTTAAGGTTGCGGTGCGTCGCGGATACGAGACGCACGCGCATCGGCGTGCGTACCTACCGGTAGTCACGGCCTCGTAAACCCTTACGATCGTACTCGCATTGCGGAAGCCGCTGCGCGCTCTCGCGCAGCGCGCGTCACGTCTGACCGACCTCGAGCACCATCCGCACGAGATGCGCGAGCGACGACGCCTGCATCTTCTCCATGACGCGCGCGCGATGAATCTCGACCGTGCGCTGGCTCAGCTTCAGATCGCCTGCAATGACTTTGTTCGCCTTGCCATGAACGACGAGATCGAGCACCTCGCGCTCGCGGGGCGTCAGCGTGTCGAGGCGCCTGCGGATGTCGTTGCGCTCGCCCAACGCAGCTCGATTGCTGCTGTCCTTCTCGAGCGCTTGATTGATGCGATCGATGAGGTCCTGATCCCGGAAGGGCTTCTGGATGAAATCCACCGCCCCCGCTTGCATTGCCTCGACCGCCATGGGCACATCGCCGTGCCCGGTGATGAATATGATCGGCAGAATCGAATGTCGCTCGTTCAGCTTCTGCTGCAGCTCGAGCCCGGACATGCCGGGCATGCGGATGTCGAGCACGAGGCATCCCGGACGATCTTCGCTGTAAGCGTCCAAGAATTCTTGCGCGGATCCGAACGTCTCGACAGCTTGGCCCACCGAACGCAGCAAGAGCTTCAAAGCGTCTCGGACCGCGGCATCGTCGTCGACGATGAAGATCGTCGGTCGTGCGTTGATCTGGCTTGCTCTCATTATTGCGAACTCCCTGCTGATGCCGTTATCGCCGGCAGTGTAAAGAAGAACCGTGCACCGCCGCCCGGGTTCGCGGTACACCACAGCTTGCCGCCGTGCGCGCGAATGATCGAGCGGCTGATGGACAGCCCGAGACCCATGCCACCCGGCTTCGTCGTAAAGAACGGGTTGAACACGTCGGCGGCGGCGGACGGATCCACGCCTGGACCTCGGTCAGCGACCATGAACTCTACATCGCCTTCCACATCGACGTGTGTCCTCAAGACGATTTGCCGGCGCGACTCCGGCACGCCCTGCATCGCATCGATGCTGTTGCGAACCAGGTTCAAGATGACTTGCTGAATCTGCACGGCGTCCGCCTGTACGAGCGGCGATCGCGGCGCCGCCTCGAGCGAAATGTGTACGCCATTGTGCCTCGCGTCCGTTTGCGCGAGCGTCAAGACGTCTTCGAGCAAACGGTTTGCCTCGATCAATTCGCGGCGCACCTCGCGATTCTTAACGAACGTTCGCAAGCGCCGAATGACCTCGCCTGCGCGCAGCGCCTGGGCGCCGATGTGCGCCAGAGCTTCTGCAATCTCGTCCGCAGAGAACTCGCCGGTGCCGATGAGCCGCTGACAGGCTTGCGCATAGGTCGCGATCGCCGTGAGCGGTTGGTTCACTTCGTGCGCGATGCCGGCCGCCATCTCGCCCATCGTCGAGATACGACCGAAATGCGTGATGCGATCCTGCATTTGACGCGCTTCGTCTTCGGCGCGGCGACGATCGGTGATGTCGTGCAGCGTGCCAACTTGACGCAGCACTCGACCATCGGCGCCTTGGGTCGTTTGTGCAATGTGGTGCACGTAGCGCAGCGAACCGTCGGGGTGAATGATGC
>JAAYXG010000352.1 GCA_012516015.1 Lysobacteraceae bacterium
CGATTGCTCGTGTGGGCCGGCGAAGAGGTCAAGCCCGAGCTGCGACCAGTCGTGCTCAAGGCGAGCGAGTATGCGCATCCTTCGAGCGGGAGCGACGTCTCGCCGGTCATGTGGGTGATTGCCGGGGCGCTCGTCGTCATCGCGCTGTTGCTCGGCGTGTTGGTCATGAAGAGAAGAACATCATGAGAACGCTGTTTCTGCTGACGCTATCGTTGCTGTTCGCGAGCGAAGGAATCGCGCAATCTCTTGCGACCGTGCAAGCCTGGTACGACGACGAGCAAGAGCGACGCGAGCGCGAGTCTCAAGAGCGCGAGGCCCGGGATGCGGCGGGGCGCAGTGCCGTCGACAAAGGACTCGAGCTCACGAATTGGGGTGTGGGGACCGCGGTCGCGGCGCGCGATCTGTACGATAGTTGGAATGCGCTCGACTCCGCCGAGGCGGACTGCGGCGCGGCATACAACGATGCGAGCGCGCCGACCGTCCCTTCGAGCTGCGCCGAGAGTGATGCGTGCCGAGCTTGCTATTCGGAAGCCGTGCGCCGCATCGACTTCAACCGCTTCTACATCGAGCGGGCCCGCTGCATCACGGCGGCTCACGTGAAAATGGCGAATTCCGCCATGGCGTTCGGCGATAGCGCCTCGGGCGTTCACGGCGTGGCGGGTTTGGCTTGGCAATTGGAAGGCAAACCGCAGATCAAGGAGGCGACCGAGAAGCTCAAGGCCACGTACGAGCGCAAAGCAGGCGAGTATTTGAATGGTCTCGAAAGCGCGCTCAAGCAACTCGGGCAGTGCGAAGCCGAACACTTCGGCGAGCGCGATTGGTACCAGCGCTACGGCTGGATCTATCTCACCTTCATGAAGAGCAAGTACGTCGGCGCCCCCGATTGAGGCGCCGGCGCGGGCGTCTCTGCTTCAGGCTTGAATCCAGCCCGATTTTCTCGAGCGCGTCGCGAACCAGAGCAAGAGCGCACCGATCGCGAAGATGACGATCGGAAACGGGAGCGCTGCACCCGCACCGAGCACGCGAACGGCATCCATCCCGAGCAACGTGTAGCCGAACTGCACGACGACCGCGACGAGCGACACCGCGAGCGCGGGAATCGTCCATGACTTGCGCAGGAGAAGGCCGATCGCGCCGATCAGGCCGCTGAAGATCGCGATCGCATAGACGACGAACACCCATTGCGGGCGGCTCGCGTAGAGGTGTCGTTGCGCATCGCTCATCTGAGCAAGTGCGGATTCGTCCATCATCAAATCCGCGAACCAGGCGAGGACGCCGAATAGCATCCAGAGCAGTGCAAGCGCAGAGACTACCCAGTACCAGGCAGGAGGTTTCGCTGTCGAGCTTTCCACGTGGCTTCTCCCTTCATTCGTTTGACGGCTTCGCCAACGAGTTTGCGTTGGCGCCTTTTCGTTGAAGACGATCGACCACTCGAGGCGCCGACAGAGATAGCAGGAAAAAGGCTCGGGGCGCTATTGCGGTTGACTACGGCTAATAGCCTGCCGATACGCAACAAGCCGCGACGTCCTCATCGGACGCGCTCGTGCGCGCGCAGCGCACGCCGGCACGATCGGCCTGCCAATCCGACCAGGCTGCATCGCCCGACCCCAAGAGGTCGCTCAGTTCCTTGCCGGAGCCGGCAAGATACGCTTCGGTCGCGCTGCAGTAGCGCGCGATGAGGCCTGCGGCGATGCAATGCTTGCGCTGGTCGGACAGATCCGCAGATACCTTCTCGCGAACGACCGCTTCCATGCAGCCGTACGATGAGCGCGCGAGCCGCTGTCCGGACAGGCTGGTGCAGCCGGCAAGCACCAGGCACAAGCAAAAGGAGAGCAGACGATTTCGCAAGGCGCAAGGTACGCGAAGGGGAATACCGGAACGTGGATGATACGCCAAGCGTCGCGCGCGATTGCGCATCCCTCTTCGCCTGGATCCCGCCCTACACCCACTACTGTCCGGCGAAAATTGGATACCCCACCTTCGGCGCTCCGGCGTAGGCCAAAGTCCAGGCATCTGCGCGCAGGCGCGCCGCTTTTTGCCTGGATCCCGGCCTACGCCGGGACGACGATGTTGTTAAGTCTCGCCACATTCAAAGCGCCCGGTTTTTTCGCGAGTCTTCGCGTCATCGTTGCGTCCGTGATTTTTCCCTGGACAGCAGTGGGCCTACGCCGGGACGACAAGATGTGAGTCTCGCCGATTCAAAGGCGTCCGCTCATCTGCAAACCGAAACGCCGGGCCTAGGATCTCTAAGCACGTCGCGGCCGACTTGCCGAACGTCATTCGTGCCCGTGAGCGCGAGGGAGACTTGCAGCTCGCTGCGCAAGATATCCAATGCGGTCATGACGCCCTTCTCGCCCATGGCGGCGAGGGCGTAGAGGAACGTCTTGCCGATCAAGCAGCCGCGCGCGCTGAGCGCGAGCGCTTTCAAGACATCCTGGCCCGATTGGACTCCGCCATCGAACAACACTTCGCATCGATCGCCGACCGCATCCACGATCTCGGGCAGCACGGAGACGGTCGATGGAGCGCCGTCCAGCTGGCGGCCGCCGTGATTCGAGACGACGAGCGCATCGGCTGCGTTCTCGCATGCGAGCTTCGCATCCTCCGCATCCAAGATGCCTTTGATGATGAGCTTCCCGGGCCAGCGGCTGCGTACCCAGTCGATGTCTTGCCACGTCACGGTCGGATCAAACTGTGAGGCGATCCATTGCGATAGCGTCGTGAGCCCGCCGGTGTTCGACATGCGGCCCGCGAGATTGCCGAACGTTCGACGTTTGCCCAGCAGCACTTTCATCGCCCACGTCGGTCGCATCGCGACATCGATCGCGTTGCGGACCGTGAGGCGCGGCGGGATGCTGAGCCCGTTCTTCGGATCGCGTCGACGCAGTCCCTGAATCGGCATATCCACCGTCAGCATGAGCGCGGAGCACTGCGCCGCCTTGGCGCGTTCGATCAACTCTTCATTGAAGCCGCGATCGCGCATGAGATAGAGCTGGAACCAGAACGGCTTCGTGACGGCGCTGCGCACATCCTCGATCGAGCAGATGGACATCGTGCTCAAGCAGAACGGCACGCCGTAGGCCTGCGCCGCTCGTGCGCCCAGCATTTCTCCGTTCGCATGAAACAGACCCGTGAGCCCGGTCGGACCGATTCCGACGGGAATCGTCCACGTCTCGCCGAGAACCGTCGTCGTGAGCGATTGCTTCGATACGTCCACCATCACCCGTTGACGAAACTCGAGCGCAGCGAGATCGCGTCGATTCCGATTGAACGTGACCTCGTCGTACGAGCCGCGATCGGCGTACTCGAAAATCGCCCGCGGAATTCGCCGCCGCGCGAGCTCGCGAAGGTCGGAGATGCAGTTGACGACTGGCATAGCTGGTGGGTGGCGTAGGGCTTCCTTCGAGTGTGAGCTTGGGTCGGAAGGTGAATGACTATTCGATTCTTGCACAAACCCTACTTCCGAGCCGACGCGCTCCTTCTCTGGGCCCAGGCCCCGGTGCGGCAGCAATTCCGCAGCTGACAGGCGTGCAGCGACGACGTCGTCCCAACGGTTCTCGATAACGAGCGACGGCGTCGCTTGCGCCGGCTGGATCGAGCTCATTTAATCTCGGACGTGCAGGTGCGGTGTACTTTGGTGTTCGAGCGCACTTCGGTGTCGCATCCACAGGCTGCGAATCGAGCACCACGACAGGTTCGCTGTTTATCCTACGAAATGATCAGATACAATCAATCACGCGCAGAATCGATCAGGCGGTTGAGGACGCCCAAACGTTGAGGGGGATGAGGTGGACAGGACCCCGACAGATCGAAACACAAGGTGATTCGCGCCGGCGAAAGCCTTAACGGCCGTCGCTCACGCTTTTTCTTGAAGCCATCGGGATCGTGTGATGCTAGAAAGAGAACGACACAATCTGATCTTGAAGCTCGTGGAGGAGCGCTCCATCGTCGGCGTTTCCGATCTCCTGCACCTCCTCGGGGCTTCGGAAGCCACCATCCGCCGCGACATCAACACGCTTGCGGAGCGCGGCGAGATCAAGCGGATTCGCGGCGGCGCCGAGGCGGTGCGCCCGCGCCATCAGCCCCATCTCGTCGGTATGCCCTTCGCGATGAGTCAGAACATCAGCGTGCCGCAAAAGCGCGCGATCGCACGAGCGGCGGCGTCGCTCATCGAGCCGGGCGAGAGCATCATCATCCACGGCGGGACGACGACGTTCGCGCTCGTCGAATTCCTCGCCGATAGCGACCTCGACATCCTGACGAACTCCTTTCCGATCGCCGCCAAGCTGCTCACCACGAGCCGCAATCGCATCACGCTGCCGGGCGGTACGATCTTTCGCGAACAGAACATCGTCTTGAGTCCGTTCGAGAACGACACGGTGGAGAATTTCTGGGGCAACAAGCTGTTTACCGGCTGCTACGGTCTCAATCGTTTCGGCATCATGGAAGCCGACCCGTTGATCGTTCAAGCACAAACGAAATTGTTGAAGCGCACCGAGCACGTCGTCGTCATGGCGGACAGCTCGAAGCTGCGCCGCAAGTCCGCCATGATCGTCGCCGGGCTGGAGCGAATCTCGGTGATCATCACCGACGACGGCGCGCGTCCGGAGGAGCTCGAGCCCTTCGGCGCAGCCGGTATTCGCGTGATCGTGGCGAAAGTGAGCGAGCAGGATCAGGTAAAGCGGCCTGCTTAGGTGATCGGCTGGGCCATCTCACCGACCTCTGATTCGACGCCATAGCTTGCGGGCACCGATTTCCGTGCGGTCGAGAAAGCGCGCGAAGAATTTGAGACGCGCGACGAGTAGCCCGATCGCGGGGATGCCGAAGACGAGGCCGGGGATGCCTGGAACGAGCGAGAATAGTCCGGCGATCGTGAGCAGCACGACCGCGATCGCGATATAGCCAGCCGTCTTCCATGCGGCTTCACGTTCGCTCTCCGAAGCGCGATGTCGACGGTAGTGGCGAATGAAGCGCCGTCCGGGCGCTCCATGCAGGAGGTGCCTGAAATTCTCTTTGGGTTTCTCGAACACACGCGATCCGAGCTGCCTGGGTTTCATTTTGAACGATCGGCTGGCGCCGTAAGTGCCATTCCCAGTATCGTTTACGCGGCCGGTTGACGGTCGACGGATTCTGGAAGAGCAGCCACAAAGACACTTCAGGTTCTTGCCCGTCGATCGTCAACTGGTCGTCCGTCCGATCGTTCTCGTAGGGGAACAATCCTTGGCTCCCATCGATAGGGCAGGGGGAGCCCGTACATGCCCTCGTTCATCCACAAGCCGAGACGCAAAGTCGTTCTGCTCGCTGCCGGTGCGTTGGGCTTAGTCGTGCTCGGCGCGCTGAGCGCGTCGGTGGTGCTATTGTCCGGCGCCTACAGTACCGCCGCGACGACGCAGCATTTCAAGATCACGCACCGCCTGCTGGATGCAGGTCTTCGATTCTCGGTCCGCTCGCACGCGAGCGGCGTCAAGGTTCCGGATCTCGCTCGAGAAGGCATGCTCGAGCGCGGCGCAGCGTGCTATCGCATGCACTGCGTGCAGTGTCACGGCGCGCCCGGCGTCGCGCGTCATCCGGCGGGGCGCGGCATGTTGCCTATCGCGAGCAGTCTCGCGCAGTCCGCGCGCGAGTGGCCGCCCGAGTGGCTCTACTACGTCACGCGTAAAGGCGTGCACATGTCCGGCATGCCGGCCTGGGAGTTTCGCATCGCCGACGAGGATCTGTGGTCGACGGTTGCATTCCTGACGCGGCTGCCGTTCATGACGCATCAGGACTATCTCGATCTCCACGCCGAGAGCGCGGATTTCTCGTGTCGAGCGCCGACGGAAATGCGGCACGATGCATTACACGGGGACGTCAAGGTCGTGTTCCGCCAGTATGCGTGTCACGCCTGCCATCGGATCGAAGGCATCGTGGGGCCGAAGAGCCGCGTCGGCCCGCCCCTCGTCGATTGGCCGCGGCGCAAGTACGTTGCGGGCGTACTGCCGAACACCGAAGAGAATCTGATCCGCTTCATCCGCGATCCGCAGGGCGTCAGTCCGCATTCTTTGATGCCCAAGCTCGACGTTGGCGAAGTGCACGCACGCCAGATGGCGCGCTACCTGCTCGCGTCGGAGTGACGTGACGTGCGTGCGCTCTCGTCGGTCGTCGCCTTCGCATTCGTAGCGTGCGCGCACGAGGGCGGCTACGAGCCCGTCGTTTCAGGCGGCGATGCAAAGCGCGGGCGGCAGGCGATTGCGGAGCTCGAGTGCGGCGCCTGCCACCAGATTCCCGGCGTACCGGGCGCATGGGGCCGCGTCGGCCCGCCGCTGGCCGAGTATCGCCACAACGTTTATATCGCAGGCAAACATCCGAACGTGCCGGATGTGCTCGTTCGTTTCGTACGCGATGCGCCGTCGCTCGCGCCCGATACGGCGATGCCGGCGATCGAGATGAGCGATACACAGGCGCGGGACGTCGCCGCGTACCTGTACTCCCTCGAATGAGCGAAGCGCGCCTTCAATCCGTGCTGCACGCCGCACCCGGAAGCGGTGCCGAGCTGCTCTCCGAGCTTGGTATCGTGCTCTATGTCGGCGCGGCCGTGACCTTCGTTGGTGTCATCGCACTGGTGCTGCACGCGACATTCACGCGGCGTTTGCGCGCGAGCACGCGGGCTTGGGTCGTCGGCGGCGGCATCGTGTTTCCGGCGATCACGCTCTTTCTGCTGCTCAACTATTCGATAGCGGTCGGCAGCGCCGTGTCCGCAATCGACAGCGGGTCGGCGCTGCGTCTCTTGCTCGATTGCTTCGGGATCGATTCGAAGGCGCGCATTCCGCCGCCGGCACCGGGTGCGCTGCGCATTCACGTCGTCGGCAAGCAATGGTGGTGGGACGTTCGCTACGAGGTGCGCCGCGGCGATACGAACTCGATCGTTCTTGCGAACGAGCTGCGGGTGCCGGTCGATGAGCCCGTCGAGCTCCTGCTCTCGAGCTCCGATGTGATTCACAGCTTCTGGGTGCCTTCGCTCGCGGGCAAGGTCGACATGATCCCGGGGCGCACGAATCGACTCGTGATTCGCACGAGCGAGCCGGGCGTCTATCGAGGTCAATGCGCCGAGTATTGCGGCGGACAGCATGCATTGATGGCGCTCTATGTGATCGCGCAGTCGCGCGCCGATTTCGAAACGTGGCTCGAGCGTCAAGCGCAATCCGTCGAGGCGCCTCAGGACGCTTTGCTGCGCTCGGGGTACGACGCCTTCTTCAAAGGCCGCTGCCCGGAATGCCACGCCGTGCGCGGAACGCCCGCGAATGGAGTAGGCGGACCCGATCTCACGCACGTGGGCAGTCGTCATTCGCTCGCGGCGGGCACGCTGCGCAATCACATCGGAACGCTGGCGGGATGGATTGCGGGGCCGCAAGACATCAAGCCCGGCAACGCGATGCCGGATA
>JAAYXG010000353.1 GCA_012516015.1 Lysobacteraceae bacterium
CGTCCCCGCGGGGCCCAGGATCGTCACGAAATCGATGTTCGGATCGAGCAGGAGATTGAGCGCGAAGTTCTGCTCTCGATTGCGCGCGGAGATGCCCCACACGCTGTGACGGTCGGTACGGTAGTCGCGTACGAGCTCGAGGACCGAACCCTTGTCGTCGAGCGAGCGCACGATCGCCTCGAACCCGTCGGCCTCCTTCTGATGAAGGAATTGGTTCACGTGCCACTCGCGCGCCATCGGTCCCTGCACGCGATAGTACGTTCGCGCGTGCTCCTGCCACGACTGCATGTTCTTCCCATGCTTCTCCCAGAAGTCCGCTGGCAGCTCCTGCGAGCCCGTGTAGAGCAGATCGGCGTCCTCGATCGTCTTGTCGCTGTAATAGTCCTCCGTGTGCACGCCGATGATCGCCGCCTTGATGCGAAGGTTGATGTCCTTCGAGACGAGCGTGACCCGCGTGTCGGGAAATTCGCGCTGCAGGGCAAGCGCCTGTCCGAGAATGGCGTTGTCCGCGCCGTGCCCCGGCAGCGTATCGGGCAACCCGCCGCTCAGCACTTTCGTCTGGAAGAACAAGCGCCCGCTGGGCTGCTTCTTACCGCCATTGAGGGACTTGGCCGTAGGGAGCTCGAGACCGCGATCGATCTGCGCTTTCGACGCGTTTGCCATGAGCTCGTCGAGAAAGCGACTCACTTGACGCACGTTTCGTGCGGCCTCCGACAGGCCCTTCTTACCCGCGTCGAGCTCCTCGAGCACGATCATGGGAATGTAGATGTCGTGCTCCTCGAAACGGAAGATCGCGGTCGGATCGTGCATCAGCACGTTCGTATCGAGCACGAAGATGCGACGCTGGCTGCGCTCGCGCCCGGGGCGCACGCGCTTGTGATCGGAAACTTGGCCTTTTGGCATCTGCGGTGAGAAGCGATGAAAGAGATCGAAAGGATTCAGAGCACGGTCGCGGCGGCGAGCACTTCCTCGGCATGGCCAGGCACTTTCACCTTGCGCCACTCGCGTCTCAACACGCCGCGTTCGTCGATGAGAAACGTGCTGCGCTCGACGCCCATGTACTTGCGACCGTACAAGCTCTTTTCCTTGTAGACATCGAACAGCTCGCAGAGCTTGCGGTCCTCGTCGGCTAGCAGATCGAACGGAAACGCCATCTTCGACTTGAACTTCTCGTGCGAGGCGAGGCTGTCCGGGGAGACGCCCACGATCATGGTACGAGCCTTCTTGAACGACGGATACAAATCGCGAAAGGCGGCTCCTTCCTTCGTGCACCCGGGCGTGTTGTCCTTCGGATAGAAATAGATGACGACCTTCTTGCCGACGGCGTCGCTCAGCTTCCATTTCTTGCCCCCCGTCGCGATGCAGGAGAACGCGGGAACCTTCTTGTCTAGCGCAACCGGCATGTGCCTGTGAACCTCTTCGGAACTGCGTCGTGGTCGAAGCGCTTCTCGTGGCGGCAAGTCGCGGGCGATCAGCTCTTCACCGGCTCGAGGATCGCATCGAGATTGAGCTGATCGCACAAATCCAGGAACTCCTCGCGGAGTGCCGCGATATGCACCTTCGCAGGTATGTGCACGATCATTTGCACGGAGAACATGGGCGCTCCCGTGTGGGCCGCCGCGTAGCTGCGGGTATTGAGCTCGGCGATATCGATGCCGCGGGAGCTGAAGAAGCCGGCCAGATGGTGGACGATGCCCGGCTGATCGAGCGACACGACATCGACAGAGTACGTCACGACGTCCTTGCGGAGGGGCCGCTGCTCCGTGCGCCGCAGGCTGACGGTGATACCGGTCGAATCGCTCAGCTTCTTCAGCTCCGTTTCGAGCTTCGCGAGCGTGTGCCAATTGCCGGACACCAGGAGCAGCATCGCGAACTCGTTGCCGAAGGCGCTCATCCGGCTGTCGACGATGTTACCGGCGCACTCGAGCACGACCCGCGTCAGATCGTAGACAAGCCCGGTGCGGTCGCTGCCGAGTGCGGAGATGACAATGAATTGCATTCAGAAAGGCTCTGTTTGTTCAACCATCTGCGCGTACAGACATTCGCGAAAGTCAGGGAGCTGGAAGAGCGCCACGACCGACAGGACGGCAGCCCAACGGCGCTTTCCGCGAGCGGTAAGCGCTTAAGTTTACAGGGTGCGGCTGCGCGGAGCCATCCCGACGCTTGCCCACACTGCGCTGCGCCAGTAGGATCGCGACACCTTTTTTCCAGCTTTCACGCCTCTTCATGTTCAGCGGCAGCATCGTAGCCCTAGTGACTCCCATGCATGCGGACGATGCGGTCGACTTCGACGCAATCGACCGTCTGGTCGAGTTCCATGTCGACAACGGAACGGACGGCATCGTCGCCGTCGGGACGACCGGCGAGTCCGCGACCTTGGACATCGAAGAGCACATCGCCGTCGTTACCCGCATCGTTGCCAAGGCCGCCAAGCGCCTGAAGGTGATCGCAGGCACCGGCGCCAATTCCACGAGCGAAGCGATTCACTGGACGAAGCTCGCGAAGGACGTCGGAGTCGACGCGTGCCTGCTCGTCACGCCCTACTACAACAAGCCGACGCAGGAAGGCTTGTACCGCCACTTCCGGGCCATCGCCGAAGCCGTCGACATCCCGCTGCTCCTCTACAACGTGCCTGCACGCACGGCGTGCGACATGAAGCCCGAGACGGTGGCCCGGCTCGCCGAAATCCGCAACATCGTCGGCATCAAGGAAGCGAGCGGGTCGATGGAGCGCAATCGCGAGCTCTTGGACCTTCTCGGCGATCGCTTCTGCCTGCTGAGCGGCGATGACCAGATCGCGGTCGAGAGCACGATCGCCGGATTTCGCGGCGTGATCTCCGTCAGCGCGAATATCGCACCACGCCAGGTTCGAGCCGCGATCGCCGCAGCGCTCGAAGGCCAGGTCGATACCGCGCGCAGCTTGAACGAGACCTTGAAGCCGCTGCACCGCGCTCTGTTCGTGGAATCGAATCCGATCCCGATCAAGTGGGCGCTTGCTCGCCTCGGTCTCATCGGCGATGGAATCCGATTGCCCCTGACGCCGCTGTCGGAGCAATACCATGCGCAAGTTCTGGAAGCGGTGCAGGCGGCCGGAATCGGATTGGCCTGATAGAATGCGCCGCCGCGCGGCGGCGCATGTGTGACGTGTAAAGTGTGAGGTGTAGGGTCAGAAGGTTGCACGACGACTCTGACGTCACATTACACTTCACACCAAATGCAGGAGAGGTGGCCGAGTGGTCGACAAAGTTCGCCGGGAGCGAACTTGAACGATTGACGAGCTGGGCTCGGCAATCGGCCCCAACGGGGCGGAGCACAAGGAGTGCGGAGTCACGCGCTGGCGGTCCAGCGCCCGCGCTTCAGGTAGGTACGAAGCCTGCGAGCGCGCTGAGGTTTACGTATCGGAGAGGTGGCCGAGTGGTCGAAGGCGCTGGACTGGAATTCCAGTAACATCTTCACGGGTGTTCGTGGGTTCGAATCCCACCCTCTCCGCCAGAAATAGAAAGGGCCTCAACCGAGGCCCTTTCTATTTCTGGTCGAGGGTGGGATAGAGAACCCACGAAGTGGGTTCGACAAAACGGCAGGACAGCCGTTTTGCACAGCTTCGCTGCCCGAAGGGCGAGGCACATGGATGTGCCGAGTGCAATCCCACCCTCTCCGCCAGAACAAGAAAGCCTCAGCGCCGCCCTTTTGTTTGGTCGCAGTTCGCGCCTCAGTGTGCGGGGTGGCCGCAGTGCAGCTCCTCGCCATTTGTATCACAATATGATGCATCTCGGTCGCCGGCGGCTGCCTTGCAACGCAACGATGGACACAGAACTCGCACGCACGTTTCTCGCGGTCATCGCCACAGGCAGTTTCGTCGATGCCGCGCAGAAGCTTTACGTGACTCAATCAACTGTGAGCGCACGCATCCAGCGGCTGGAAGAGGAGCTCGGCGCCGCCCTTTTCGTGCGCAACAAGGCCGGCACCACGCTGACCCCCGCGGGGCGGCAATTCCAAAAGCACGCGACGGTGCTGACCCGCACGGTCGAGCAGGCCCGCCAGGAGATCGGCATCGTCGAGGGCTTCAAAGGGACGCTGACCGTCGGCGGACGCGTGGGGCTCTGGGAGGACCTGCTGCTGCACTGGCTTCCGGCGTTCGCCCAAGTCGCTCCGGACATCGCGGTACGCGCCTTGATCGGATTCGAGGACGATCTCATGCAGGCGCTGATCGAGGGCCGCGCGGACATCGGCGTGATGTACACGCCGCAAGCCCGTCCGGGATTGAAGGTGGAGATGCTGCTCGAAGAGCGGCTCGTCATGGTCTCGACGCGCCCGCAACCGCAAAGCGAGCTCGATCGCGACTACGTCTATGTCGATTGGGGGCCCGAGTTCTTCACGCAGCACACGCTCGCCTTCCCCAGCTTCTCGGGTGCCGCATTGACCGTGAGCGTCGGCTGGCTGGGACTGCAGCGCATTCTGTCTCATGGCGGCAGCGGCTACTTTCCGCTGCGCATGTTGCGCAAGTACGAGATCGAGGGCCGAGTGCATCGTGTGCCCTCGGCACCGGAGTTCAGGCTTCCGGCCTATCTCTGCTACCCCAGCAACGTCGACAACGAGCCCATTGCCTTGGCCCTCGACT
This sequence comes from Lysobacteraceae bacterium, assembly GCA_012516015.1. GTDB lineage: Bacteria > Pseudomonadota > Gammaproteobacteria > Steroidobacterales > Steroidobacteraceae > Steroidobacter. The sequence goes on from JAAYXG010000353.1 coordinate 4,618, forward strand.
CGATCCGTCGCATCTCCGCCGAGTGCGCTTGAGTCGCCGCCCAGCGGCCTGATTTCGCCGGATAAAAGACAGGGAAAGGATTATATCGGCGGGGTCGCCCTCCTCGCCCAAGCACGCTAGAATCCGCGCCCTCGTCGAGCCCGGCGGCTCGACAGCGGCCGCTCGCACGCGCGGACGCGCACTTGGGGAGGTCGGGCGTTCGCGCCCGCCTTACGTCGCACTCCGGTGCAAAACATGGCGGAGCCGTGACACCCGTCCGCTCCCGAGCCTTTCGCCAGCGGATCCCGCCACGAGATGCTTCAGACGCCCTACTACCTCATCGACAAGCGCAAGCTACAGCGCAATCTCGAAATCATTCGCTCCGTGCGCGAACGTTCCGGTGCGAAGCTCCTGCTCGCACTCAAGTGCTTCGCAACGTGGTCCGTGTTCGATCTGATGCGCGAGTACATGGACGGCACGACATCCTCGTCCCTGTACGAGGTCAAGCTCGGGCGCGAGAAGTTCGGCGGCGAAACCCATGCCTATAGCGTCGCGTTCGCCGACGGCGAGATCGACGAAGTCGTCGCGAATGCAGACAAGATCATCTTCAACTCGCTCGGCCAGCTCGAACGCTTCGCCGCACGCGCCTCCGGGCTGCCGCGTGGGCTGCGATTGAACCCGCAAGTGAGCAGCTCGGCGTTCGACCTTGCCGATCCGGCGCGCCCTCACAGCAGGCTCGGAGAATGGGACATCGCGAAGATCGAGCCCGCGCTCGGGCAGATCTCGGGTTTCATGATTCACAACAACTGCGAGAACGAGGACTTCGCGTTGTTCGACAAGTTGCTGACGCGTACGGAGGAGCGCTTCGGCGCGCTGTTCGAGCGCGTCGAGTGGGTGAGCCTCGGGGGCGGCATCCACTTCACCGGCGAGGGCTACCCCGTCGATGCCTTCTGCGATCGGCTCGCCGACTTCGCGAAGCGCTATGGCGTACAGGTCTATCTAGAGCCGGGCGAAGCGACGATCACGAAGTCGACGACCCTTGAAGTTACCGTGCTCGACACGATGTACAACGGCAAGCACCTGGCGATCGTCGACAGCTCGATCGAAGCACACATGCTCGACCTGCTGATTTATCGCGAGAGCGCGGCGATCGAGCCGAATACGGGCCCGCACACCTACGTCGTGTGCGGAAAATCCTGTCTCGCCGGCGACATTTTCGGCGAATTTCGCTTCGAGCGCCCGCTCGCTGTCGGCGATCGACTTTCGATCCAGAACGCAGCGGGCTACACGATGGTCAAGAAGAACTGGTTCAACGGCGTGCGCATGCCGTCGATCGTCGTGCGCGAGCTCGACGGCGCGTTGCGACTGCAACGCGAATTTGGTTTCGATGACTACGTGGCGAGTCTCTCTTGAGACCGTCGTCTTTCCCATCTGAAGGAGGCTCACACTCGAAATGAGAAAGAACGTGTTGATCGTCGGCGCCGGCGGCGTCGCTCAGGTCGTCGCGCACAAGTGCGCCCAGCACAACGATGTGCTCGGGGATATTCACATCGCCTCTCGGACGGTGTCGAAATGCGAGGCCATTCTCGCGTCGGTGCGCGAGAAAAAGAGCTTGAAAGTGCCGGGCAAGCTCGAAGCCCACGCGCTGGATGCCATGAATGTCGCGGCCACGATCGAGCTGATCAAGAAGACGAATAGCCAGATCGTCATCAACGTCGGCTCTGCGTTCGTGAACATGACGGTCCTTCAGGCGTGCATCGAGACGGGCGCTGCGTACCTCGACACGGCCATTCACGAAGATCCGCTCAAGATCTGCGAGACGCCGCCGTGGTACGCGAACTACGAGTGGAAGCGCCGCGACATCTGCAAGGAGAAAGGCATCACGGCGATTTTGGGTGTCGGCTTCGATCCGGGAGTCGTCAATGCCTATGCCGCGCTCGCCCGCGAGGACTATCTCGACAAGATCGACTCGATCGATATCGTCGACGTGAACGCGGGCAGTCACGGGCGCTACTTCGCCACGAACTTCGATCCCGAGATCAACTTTCGCGAGTTCACGGGCCAGGTGTGGTCGTGGCAGAACGGCCAGTGGACCTCGAACCGCATGTTCGAGGTGAAGAAGGTCTGGGACTTGCCCGTCGTCGGCGAGAGCACGACGTACATGACCGGCCACGACGAGATCCACTCGCTGTCGCGCAACTTCGACGTGCCGCACATCCGCTTCTGGATGGGCTTCGGCGATCACTACATCAACGTGTTCACCGTGCTCAAGAATCTGGGGCTCCTGTCCGAGCAGCCGATCAAGACGGCCGACGGACAAACGGTCGTACCGCTCAAGGTCGTCAAAGCCGTGCTGCCCGATCCGGCATCGCTCGCGCCCACGTACAAGGGCAAGACCTGCATCGGCGACTTCGTCAAGGGAACGAAGGACGGCAAGCCGCGCGAGGTCTTCGTGTACAACGTGAGCGACCACGAGGCAGCCTATCGCGAGGTCGGCAGCCAAGCGATCTCGTACACGGCCGGCGTGCCGCCGGTCGCGGCTGCGATCCTGATCGCCCGCGGCACATGGGACGTCAAGGAGATGAAGAACGTCGAGGAGTTGCCGCCGAAGCCGTTCCTCGGGCTCCTCAATCGAATGGGCCTACCCACCCGCATCAAGGACGAGAACGGCGATCGCGAGCTCAATTTAG
>JAAYXG010000354.1 GCA_012516015.1 Lysobacteraceae bacterium
CAATGGTTCAGACCGCGGCTCGAAGACTTGGGCGATACCTTTCGCGGACGAAAGCTCGTCGCCTTGGATTTCGAGCGCGAGGACCTGGCGCTTCGCATCCTCTTCGATCTGGCCGAGGAGGCGACGGTCGTGAGCCCGCAGTCGCTGCGCAAGAAGCTGCACAAGCAAGCAGCTCGAGTGCTTGCCGCCACGGCGTGACGATCGAGCCCTTCTCCGGTTACTTAGCCGCCGTTCGCCGGCTGGCGCTTTCGAGCTTGCGGCGAGCAGCGACCTCGTGCTCACAGGGGTTTTCTGGGCGTGTGCAATCGGCCTCGTCGGCGGCCTCTTCCCCGCACTCCGAGCAGCACGACTCCCGGTCGCAACCGCACTGCGAGCAGTGTGACGGCGCACGGGACGACGAGTAGGCGCCGTTACACTCTGGCGTCTACACGTCTACACGTCTACACGTCTACACGTCCGACCTACTTGCCCGCCTTGAACACATCGACGGTGACTGTCACGTTGCGCCCTTCGTTGGCCTGAAGGGCGCCCACGCCGACGACCTTGCGCGCGACTTCCTCGCCGCGATCGTTGCGAATCGAAACGACGACGGAGTATTCCCATGGGGGATCGGATTCAGGGTGCCTGAAGTTGCCCTCGACTCGCAGTGCGGAGAATGCCGGCTGTGCGCGTCGTTCGGCGATCGCCTTCGGGTCGAAGCGCAAGTGGTGCTGGCATTGCGGGCACACGCTCGCGCTTTCGAGAATCGTCGTCTTGCAGTGCGGGCACGTGCGTGTCCTGCCGACCGCACCCCGACTGGTGCTCATGAGTCAGACTTGGCGCCTTTCTCGTCCCAGCCGAACTCCGCGCGTCCGCGCATGCGAGAGCCGGCGGCGACCGTGAGCGAGCCGGCCTTGAGATCGCCATTGATCACGCCTGTCTGCAGGAGCTCGACTCGAGCTGCGGCATCGATGTTGCCTTCGAGCTCGCCGCCGACGATGACGGTATTCGCGCGTACGCCGCCGGTGACCTTGGCGCCGGCTTCAATCGTCAGATTGCCCTGAACGTGAACGTCGCCTTTGAAATTGCCTGCGATGCGCACATGGCCCGAGCCTTCGATCTTGCCTTCGATCGTGAGCCCCGCGGCGAGCAGCGATTCCTTTGCATTCGCATCGGCGCGCGACGGTGCGGCGGGTCGAGTCGTCTCGATATTGACCGCTGCGGGAGCGGCGGGTGCCTTGCTAGGTGCCTTGTCCGTGTCCGGCGTTCCTTGATCGCGCCCGTACTGGTCTTTCCACAATGCCATGACGACTCTCCTAGATGAACGGAGCGCCGTAATTACACATGGAGGTAAAGAGTGTCAAACGCGCCGACACTTTCCGACGCCGAATGGAGACAAATTGAGGCGTTTCTCGCAACTCCGCTGAGCGCGGTCAATGGAGTGTCGTACTGGTGGGATGAGATAGGGTCTTAGGTGTTGTGATCACCTTGCGCAGGCTGCGGTTCGCCGAACGCGTGGACCGCAGCCAGGCGGTTTGGAGCTCGTCAGCCTCCCTGCTGCCGTGATCGATTACGCGTGACGATCGAACACGTGCAGAACAGTGAGCGCCAGAGTGGCTCCGACAACCAACAACGCGGCCAACGTCAACATCTTCCCTTTCTCCTTTTGCTGCTTTGCATCATTTTGCGCTGCAGTATAGCAGAGCCGTAGGGAATATCAACTACTTACGGGCGTGTATGGTGCAGTGCTTTGGGGCCTCAGCAACACCGTGACACGCCGCTCCACTTGCGCTCTTGCTCGCGCAGGTAGAACTCCCGCGCGGAGAGCGGCGGCGTATCGGGGTGTGTGGCAGCGTGATGCGCCAGATAGGCGCTGTACGCGTCGTCGCGGGACAGCGCCCGAATGAAGCGCCAGAGCGTGCGAGGCAGGAGGCGCAGCGTGGCGAAGCTCATTGGGCGTGCACCGGCACCGCAGGTGCCTCCGAGCTCGGGAGGACGGGGAGCCCTCGCGCCACGCGCCAGCTCACGCGTGCGGTATCCGCGATCACGACCCACAAGATAGCGGTGAGGAGCAGCGCAAGGGCCGCGTCCAGCCGCTGGTTGAAAATCAATTGCGGCGCGACGGCGGCTTGTTCGGGCGGCAATGCGCCGGTCGCCAACTTGGTGGCGAGTTGCTCGGCCGCGGCGAGAAAGCCGACTCGAGGATCCGCCGACATGACCTTCTCCCACGTGGCGACGGTCGTGATCAGCGCGATCCACGCGAGCGGCGCCGCCGTGACCCATGCATAGCGCAGCTTCCCCTGCTTGATGATGATGCCGGTCGCGACGCAAAGCGCGATGCCCGCGAGCAGTTGATTCGCGATGCCGAACAGCGGCCAGAGGATATTGATGCCGCCATTCGGATCGACGACGCCGATGTACAGGAAGTAGCCCCATCCCGCAACGACGAGCGCGCTCGCGATGAGGACCGACGGATACCACGAAGTGCGACCGAGCGGCTTCCAGACGTGACCGAGCGCATCCTGCAGCATGAAGCGACCGACGCGCGTGCCGGCATCGAGTGTCGTGAGGATGAATACCGCTTCGAACATGATCGCGAAGTGGTACCACACCGCGAGCATCCCCGAGCCGAACGCGCTCGAGAAGATGCTGGCCATGCCGACGGCGAGCGACGGCGCGCCGCCCGTGCGCGCGAACAGCGTGGATTCGCCCATGTCTTGCGCGAGACGATCCATCTGCTCCACCGTCACGGGAAAGCCCCAGCTCGAAATCGTGCTCACCGCGGCTTCGGCGCTCGCGCCGACGATGCCGGGCGAGCTGTTGATCGCGAAGAACACGCCCGGATCGAGCAGCGTCGCGGCGATCATTGCCATGATGGCGACGCTCGATTCGAGGACCATGCTGCCATAGCCGATGAGCCGCACGTCCGATTCGGTACCGATGAGCTTCGGTGTCGTGCCGCTCGCGACGAGCGCGTGGAACCCGGAGATCGCGCCGCACGCAATCGTGATGAAGACGAACGGAAAGATGGCGCCGCCGAAGATCGGTCCGGTCCCGTCGATGAACTGCGTCACCGCCGGCATCTTGATCTCGGGGCTCATGATGACGACGGCGATCGCGAGCAGGAGGACGGTGCCGAGCTTGAGGAACGTCGAGAGGTAATCGCGCGGCGCGAGCAGCAGCCAGACGGGCAGCACGGCCGCGATGAAGCCGTACGCGATGACGAACCAGGCGAGCGGCTTGCCGTCGAGATCGAACCACGTGCGGAGCGTTTCATGCTCGTTGAGCGCGCCGCCGCCGACGACCGCGAGCAGCAATAGCGCGAGCCCGATCAGCGACGCCTCCAGGACGCGGCCCGGACGAATGTTGCGCAGATACAGGCCGATGAGCACCGCGATCGGGATCGTGGCGAAGACCGTTGCGGTCGCCCATGGGCTGTGCTTCATCGCGTTGACGACGACGAGTCCAAGCACGGCAATCAGAATCAGCATGATGACGAGCGTGCCGACGATCGCGGCATAGCCGCCGATCGGGCCGAGCTCGTCGCGCGCCATTTGCCCGAGGCTGCGCCCGTCGCGGCGCGTCGAGAGAAACAGGATCGTCATGTCCTGCACGCAGCCGCCGAGCACGGCGCCGACGAGGATCCAGAGCGTGCCGGGGAGAAATCCGAACTGCGCCGCGAGCGTCGGACCGATCAGCGGACCGGGGCCTGCGATCGCGGCGAAGTGGTGGCCGAATACGATCCAACGATGTGTCGGAACGAAATCGCGGCCATTGTTCAAGCGAATCGCAGGCGTTGCGCGGGCGTCGTCCACGGTCAGCACGCGTGCGGCGATCCAAGCGCTATAGAACCGGTAGCCGAGCGCGTACACGCACACCGCAGCGACGACGATCCACATCGCGTTGATCGTCTCGCCCCGGTTCAGCGCAATGCCGCCCAATGCGGATGCGCCAATGAGCGCGACGCAGGCCCACAGCAGTTTGCGCATCGTTTGTTCCCCTGATGGTCTCGAGTTGACGATTACCCGTTGACCGTTGGCGGCCGGGCAAGCGGCGATTCGGCTGTGAATCGCCGTGATCGGCCGCCTTCGTGCCGCCACGCGGAGCGGTACTCGGCCTCTATTGATGTTGTCGGACGGCCTCGGGATGAGCGCCGCGGTGGCGTGATGGTATCAGTCCGGGTCGGGAAGGTGCAGGCGGATGGGTTGCGCGCGTACCGTGCTTACGCCATCACGTGCGGCGAGTTATGCTCTTCGACCATAACCGCCTCACCGGCTCTCGACCGAACGACTGTCAAGGGAGATTGCGATGGCAGATAAGACTGTTCGTGGACGATTTGTCTGGCACGAGCTGATTACGCCGGATACCGCGGGGGCCCACGCGTTCTACACGAAGGTGTTGGGTTGGAGGACGCAGGCCTGGGATCTCAATCCCGACTACACGATGTTTGTGGCACCGAGCGGGCCGCTCGGAGGCAGCGTCGGGCGTCCCTCCGAGTCGGCGGCTCGATGGCGGCCTTACATCGGCACCGACCACATCGAAGGTACGGTGGATCAGGCGCGCAGCCTCGGTGCCCGCGTTGTCACCGACGTCACCGAGATGCCGAACGCCGGCAAGTACGCGATCCTCGAGGATCCGCAAGGCGTCGAGTTCGGCGTGTACCTCTCGCCGAGCGACCCGGCGCCCGAGGCCGCGCCGAAGCTCGGCGAATATTCCTGGCACGAGCTCGCGACAAACGACTTCCGGGCCGCGTTCGATTTCTATTCGGCTCTTTTCGGATGGGAAGCGATCGCGGAACACGACATGGGTGCGCCTTCGGGCGTGTATCTCACGTTTGGCCGGGACGGCACCGAAATCGGCGGCATGTTCAAGCGAACGCCGGAGATGCCGGGCGGACCCGCGTGGCTCGGGTATGTGCGGGTCAAGGATGTGCAGCAAACCATCACCAAGGCCACGTCCATCGGCGCCACGCTCCTGCTCGGTCCGATGGAAGTGCCGGGTGGGGATTTCATCGCACAGTTCAACGACCCTCAAGGCGGCATGTTCGCGGTCCACACGGTTGCAGCGGACATCCAGCGCTTCGCCTCGGAGACGGAGGCAGCCGTCACGGCCGGTGAAGCGGAGTCGACCGAGGAACAGGCCGCCGCCACGGGCGCCGCACGCCGCGCGACCGCTCAGAAGGCTGCCGCGAAAAAGGCGAAGCAACCGGCGAAGAAGGCGAAGGGCGCGGCAAAGAAGGCGAGTCCGGCTGCCGCCAAGAAGAAGACGGCCAAGAAAGCCGCGAAGAAGGCGCGCAAGTCCGCCGCGCCGAGCCGAAAGAGCGCGAAGAAAAAAGCCGTCGGGGCCAAGGCGAAAGCCGGCAAGAAGACGGCTTCGAGGAAGGTCGCGCGCGGGGGCGCGAAGAAGCGGGCGACCGCCAAAGGCCGCGGTGCGGCGGCGCGCGGTGCCAAGCGCCCGGCGCGCAAGGTCGCGCGTGGCGCGAAGAGCAAGCGCGCCGCGAAAAAGCGCGCGCCTGCCCGAAGCCGATCGAAGACGGCACGCAAGGCCAAGTGAGAGCGCTACCTACGTGACTCGTGATTTGCGGGTCGTAAGATCGGATCCGGGGCGCTACTGGCCCCGCGGATGCGTCTACGATCCACGAATCACAGATC
>JAAYXG010000355.1 GCA_012516015.1 Lysobacteraceae bacterium
ACGAAGTCGCTGATGACGGTGGCACCCTCGGTGTCCCGCACTCGCATGGAAACTCCCCTCGAGGGATGGGGCTCGGATCTTACGCGAAGGTGGGCTGTGTTATTTTACACGGCCGTGACAGAGGGCGGAGCGGAAGGCTTGCTCGAGCAGGATGTTTGTGTTTTTTCCATGATCTCGTCCATGTGCAAGAAGCTGTGGTGCGGCGTGCTCGCGGCGGTCTTGGTGCCGTCGTTCGCGGCCGCCGTCACGGTCGAGGACCTTTATCAGGCAGCTCAGCCCGTTACCAGCTCGCAGGAGGCCGCCTTCGTGGAGGCGCTCAAAGCCGTTGCGATCCGTGTGAGCGGTCGGCGGGATGCGCCCGAGCGGCTGGGGAGCGTGGTCGGCAACGCCCGCCAGTTCGTGCAGCGCTACGGCATCACGCAGGACAACGTGTTGCAGGTCGGATTCGACGACGTCTCGGTGGATCGAATACTGATCGAGGCGGGCCTGCCGATTTGGGGCCGCGAGCGGCCGCAGACGCTCGTCGTGCTCAACTTGGATGATCTCGGCGGAGGGTGGCTCAGCGCGGATTTGCCCCCGATGGATCAGGAGCGATTGACCGCGGCCGCGCGTGAACGCGGGCTGCCGCTTCAATTCGGTACGCTCGGTCGCGAGGACGAAAACTTGCTCAGCATGGGCGACGGCGCTTCGGCTTCGCTCCTGCAAATCGCACGACGCAACGGAGCCAATGCAATACTCGTCGGGCGCGGCACGCGCGACGGATCCTTGCGATGGCTATTGACGACGGTCGACGGGACGAATCAAAGCGTCGGCACCTTCGAAGACGCGATCCACGCGACGGCGGATCATTTCGCAAAGCTGTTTGCGGCGGAGGGCTCGACGTTGAGCCGCGTGCGAGTCGAAGTGAGCGGCATCACGGACCTGGATGCCTATGCCTCCACGCTCAATTATCTAGAGGGCATGACGCTCGTTCGCAGCGTCGCGGTCCAGCAAGTCGTGGGCGATACCATGCAATTCGAGCTCGCCGTGCGCGGCGATGCGGCGACGTTGCAGCGCGCGATCGCGTTGGACCCGCGGCTCGTACCGACGCAGGCAGGCTCGATGCAGCCGAGCCCCGTGGCGTCGGACATGGAGCCCTCTGCAAGCGGTCAATACGAAACCGGCGAGGCGCCCCGGGTTCGACCGACCGTTGCTCGCCTCGCGTTTCGCTACCAGAAGTAACGCGCCATGTTGCGGCACATTCCAAACGCGCTCTGCGTGTTCCGTATGCTGCTCGTCGTACCCATCGCGGTGTTGCTCGCGCGCGCGGAATATTGGGCGACGCTGTGGGTCTTCGCGATCGCCGCGGCGACCGATGGATTGGACGGTTTTCTCGCGAAGCGCTTCGATTGGACGTCCGAGCTCGGCAAGATCCTCGATCCGCTGGCGGATAAATTGTTGCTCGTGAGCGTCTTTCTCACGCTCGCATTGCTGGGACACGTGCCGCTCTGGCTCGCTGCGACTGCCATCGCACGTGACCTCATCATCACGGGCGGCGCGATCGCGTACAACTATCTATACGGCTACCCGAATGGACGCCCGACGCCGGTCAGCAAGCTCAACACGTTCTGTCAGATCGCCTATCTGCTTCTTGTCGTCGGTGCGGCCGCGCTCGAGCGTCCCGCCGAGCCCGTGCTGACCGCGCTCGGTGCGCTCGTCTTCGTGACGACGGTCGTCAGCGG
>JAAYXG010000356.1 GCA_012516015.1 Lysobacteraceae bacterium
CGTGCCAGCGTGGCGGAGGCAAAAAGGCAATCGTGCCACCTTCGTCGAAGGGTACTCGTTGCGAAAGCAACAGAAAAGGCCGGTGTGAGTCGGTGCGGCCGATGCGATCCGGGATTGCAAGCCGTGCGGCGGGTCCGACTTGCTTCCGCCGCACGTGAGGGTGCATTCCGTCACAGGCGCCTCGGCGCGGCGCGCATCAATGGCGACTCGCGACTCTCGGGGCGCTGCTCGGCCGCGAAGTGCGGTTCGCATAGTACTCCGTGAGCGTCGGTTCATCGACTCGTGCGACGGCATTCGCCACGGCGAGGTCGATGCACGCGATGTAGCGCTGCTGCCGAATCAGCTCCCTGCTGCGATGCTCGTCGCACACGGATCGAGCGGCGGCTCTGATGCGCGAGAAGAGTGTCGCGGCACCTTCGGTCTTGTCCAGGTCGAGATCGGCGAACCGTACCGTGCGCGTTCGCGGCGTATCGTCTGCCTGGGACGGGCCTGCAACGACAAAGGCAACGAAGATTGCGCTCGCAAAGGGGATGAGCTTGTTCATGACGGTCTCCTACTGATGGGTGCGTGGATCGATCGCCGTCGTCTCACCGAGCTGGGGCACGATCGCGCGGCGAAGAGTGAACTCGCGCGTCGAATCGCCGAAGGTTCATCTTCCGCGCGTTGCGCGCTCGTTCTCTCCGGCGCCACTGTGTTCCCCGCTCAGTCGTCGGCGCAACGGACAAAGGACACGGATGCACGAAGGGACCGAATACATTTATCTAGGCCGAAATGCCGATCGCACTCCGAATGCTTGGGTTCGCGAGACGAGGCGGACAGGCCGAGGAGCGGAAGACCGACATCGGTTGAATGGAGTGCCGTGTGTCGGGTTATTATCCGGAGGGCGCTTGGTCGAGCGCCGAGTTGACGGTTGACAGTTGGCAGCAGGGAAACCGGCTCTCTGGCCGTCAACTGCCAACTGTCAATCGTCCACCCACGACGCGAATGCAGTTGAGTATCAGCGTAAATATGGCTCCTGCCACTTTCGTGCAATTGCTCAAGGAAGCCGCGAAGCGCTGGTTGGAGCGCGATGCGTTTCAGCACGCAGGCGCACTCGGGTTCTTCACGCTCTTTTCGCTCGCGCCTCTCGTGATCATCCTGGTTGCGATCGTGGGCGCCGTGTACGGCGAGGAAGCTGCGAGCGGCGAGATCTCCGCGGCGATCGGGGACCTCGTCGGTGCGCAGGCGGCCTCCGCGGTGGAGGAGGCCGTGCGTCGATCGAGATTGGAGGAGGCGGGAATCCTGCCTACGATTCTTGGCATCGGCGCGTTGTTGTTCGGCGCGACGACGGTTTTCGCACAGATGCAAAGCTCGCTCAATCAGTTCTGGGATGTCAGAGCGAAGCCCACGCGCAGCGGTATCATCAACTTCATCACCGTGCGTCTGCTCTCGCTCAGCATGGTGCTGATCATCGGCTTCTTGCTGCTCACCTCGTTCGTCATCAGCGTGGCGATCACCGGCATCATCGAGTACGCGAACGATTGGATACCCGTGCCGCCCATTGCGATCGCGGCGATCGATCTCGCCGTGTCGCTGAGTGTCAGTACGCTGTTGTTCGGCATGATCTTCAAGGTATTGCCGGACGTACGCCTTCGTTGGAGCGACGTGTGGCGCGGAGCGCTGATGACCGCGGTGCTCTTCGCGATCGGGAAGTACCTCATCTCGCTCTATCTCACGCACGTGGCGCCCGCATCGACTTACGGTGCCGCCGGATCGCTGGTGCTCATCTTGCTGTGGGTTTACTATTCGTCGCTCATCCTGTTCTTCGGAACGTCCCTCACGGCAGTGACGATCCTGCGCCGCGACGGTGTCATAACGCCAAAGAGCACCGCCGTGCGAACCAGCTTCATCGTGCACGACGAATAGCTCGCATTGCTTGCAATTTCGACGATAGGAGGCCGTGAATGCGTCGCTATTGGTTGACGGTGACGATCATCCTTGCCAGCACGGCTTCGTCGGCGCACGCACAAGACCTCGGCAGTGCGGTCACGAACATCGCACTACCTGGAGCGACATTTACGCTGGCGCTCAATGAAGCGGAGAAGCACGTTCAGGTCGCTGACGGGCGGCTTACGCTCACGAGCCCCGCGAAGCGGGACAATTTCCGAGATCCGAACGGGGAGCTGTCGAACAACAGCGCGCCGATGCTCTTGATGCGGGTCGACAATACGAAGCCGTTTACGTTTACCTCGAAGGTCACGCCAACGCTTCTCGAGACGTACGATGCGGGCACGCTCTACATCTGGGTGCGTGACGACCTATGGTTGAAGATGGCGATGGAACGAGACGAGCGCGGGCGTACGCGGCTCGTCACGGTCCGCACGAACGGCACCTCGGACGACAACAACCACGATGTCGTCACGACCGAAAGCGTTTACATGAAGATCTCCTCGGATGCGACCACGGTCGCGTTCTACTATTCGCTCGACAACGTCGAGTGGCAATTGATCAGGCTGTTCAGAAACGACTATCCCGACACGATTTGGTTGGGCGTCAGCTCGCAATCGCCCGTAGGCGAGGGGAACGCGTCTACGTTCGAGCAGGTCGCGCTCACGCCGACGAGTGTGTCGGATTTTCGGATCGGTAAGTAGCTAGTCCACGGTCTACGGTCTTCAGTCTACAGCCTGCGGGACGGCACGGCGCGCGTGCCGTGCACGCTTCGTCTTGAGTTGCGTGCGACTGATCGCATCTCGCTCGCGTCCACCGATTTGGCTGCGATACGTTTCTTCCGGTTCGTCTATTCGCGGAAGAGATTGGTATGCAGGCAGGCATCGCAGTTCGACTCGGTATCGCGTCGCTCCTTGCATTGGGCGCGGCCAACGCAGACACGCCGTCGGCGCAGGCGGATTACGCGAGGTTTTGCAGCGGATGTCACGGGGCGACGTTCTCGATATCCACTCGTGCCGAAGGAGAGGCTCGCAGCCGACAGGAGATCGCCGCGGTCATTCGCGGCGGCAACACTCAACGAGGCATGCCGGCCTTCGGCGGCCAGATTCCGGATGCGCGGATTCGAGCGCTCGCGGAGTGGCTCGACACGCAAGCGACGAATGGAGCAAGCCTCGGGGCGACGATCGCGGCGGAGACGCTCGATCAGGTACGCTCGTCCGGCTTCGTCTTGATGCGAGCGGCGGAATCGTCGATCCCTTATGTCGGCTACTTCGGAGAAAGAAGCTCGCTCTGCTACCCGAACGTCGATCTGACCGGTGTTCGCAGCATCGAGCTCAACTACGCGAAAGGCTCTGACGAGGCCGGGCGCTATGCCGTTCTCGTCGGCGACGGAATCGGCAAAGCGCGGCGGAATCTGGGCGAGCAGAGAACGAAGCCGACCGGCGGGTGGGAGACCTTCGCGCGCCATCGAATCGGCCTCGCAGAGGAGCTGAGCGGCCGCCACGAGCTTTGCTTCTACGGCGTCGAAGGCGGC
>JAAYXG010000357.1 GCA_012516015.1 Lysobacteraceae bacterium
CTCGCTCATGACGCAATATGACACGCGCGAAGTGATCGCGCGGATCGTCGACGGCTCGGAGCTTCACGAGTTCAAGAAGAACTACGCGACGACTCTGGTCACGGGCTTCGCGCACATCGAAGGCCAGCCCGTGGCCATCCTCGCCAACAACGGCATTCTCTATTCAGAGACCGCGCAGAAGGCCGCGCACTTCATCGAGCTTGCCTGCCAGCGCCGCACGCCGTTGCTCTTCCTCCAGAACATCACGGGTTTCATGGTCGGGCGCGATGCGGAAGCGGGCGGCATCGCGCGTCACGGCGCCAAGATGGTGATGGCCGTCGCCAATGCGGATGTCCCGAAAATCACGCTGATCATCGGCGGCAGCTACGGTGCCGGCAACTACGCCATGTGCGGGCGCGCCTACGGTCCGCGCTTCCTGTTCACGTGGCCCAATGCGCGCGTCTCGGTCATGGGCGGCCAGCAGGCGGCGAGCGTGCTCGCGACCGTGCGGCGCGACAACATCGAGGCCGAAGGCAAGGTGTGGTCGAAGGCCGAGGAGGATGCTTTCAAACAGCCCGTGCTCGACGCCTACGAGCGCGAGGGCCACCCGTACTATGGCACCGCGCGGCTCTGGGACGACGGCATCATTGCGCCCTCGGAGACGCGCCGCGTCCTCGGCCTCGCGCTCGCCATCTGTTTCGAGCGACCGGTCCCCGAGACGAAATTCGGCGTCTTCAGGATGTAGAGCGAGCCCCGATCAGCGCCAAAGACCCAGGCGCTCCCAATCCGCCTGCGGAATCTCGGCCCCGAGGCGAAACGTGAATGACGTCGCCTTCATCCAGTCGGACGATAGGTCACAAGTAAAGCTCAGCGCGTACCAATGTCCCGCAGACCTCACGGCGCCGCCGGAGGCCGTGAGCCTCGTGCCCTCGAGCACGGCCGGCTTGAAAATGGATGTCTTCATGCGGTCGGCGCGCCGCAGCGGCCGCTCTTTTCTTACGATCGGCAGCCCACGCAGAATGCAGGCCTGATGCGAGCGAAACTCCGGCGTCAGCTTGGCGAGCGAATCCTCGAGTGATGCCGCCGACACCGGAACTGGCATGAACACGCCAATGCCGATTGCCGTCGCGATCCCTCTCCACATAGTCATCGATCCCCCCAAACTGCCGACTCCCAATCGCTTGATCGGAGCGCGCGCAAACTACCACGCGTGCGGGCCGAGCAGCAGCCCACAAGATGTGGAGGCAGGTGTGCGCACCTACTCTGCCGCGACCTTTGTGAGAATTGACCCGAGCCGCCGTCCACGTTCCATGCCGTCGACGTCACGCGGCTGCGCCATGCGCGCAGCAATCAGAAGCGCGTTGCGCGTCGCGCCGAGGTTGGCGATTCCCTTGCCCGCGATGTCGAAGGCCGTGCCGTGCGCCGGCGTACAGACGGGGAATGCATAACCGCCGATAAGCGTTATGCCGCGCTCGAATCCCATGAGCTTCATCGCGATCTGGCCTTGATCGTGATACATGGTCTGCACTGCATCGAAGTCGCCGCGCTTCGCGCGCAGGAAGACGGTGTCGGAGGGAAATGGCCCTTCGCACAAGATTTCCTGCGCCTTAGCTGCCGCAACTGCAGGCTCGATGATGTCGATCTCCTCGCGGCCGAAGTTGCCGCTGTCGCCGGCGTGCGGATTGAGGCCGGCGACAGCTATGCGCGGCCGCGTGATCCCGGCATCGCGCATGCAGCGGTCGGTCAGCACGAGACCGTTGACGACGGCTTCCTTCGTGATGTGGCGCGCAACGTCCTTGAGCGGCACATGACTCGTGATGCGTGCGTTCCATAAGCCATCGAGAATATTGAACTCACGGCCGTTGCGCTCCGCACCGCTCTCCTCGGTGATGACCGCAATCTCGTCCTCGTAGGACGAGTCGGCGAGCTTCATGGCGTACTTGTTGAAGGGCGTGAACGTGA
>JAAYXG010000358.1 GCA_012516015.1 Lysobacteraceae bacterium
AGCTCGCAGGGCGGCACGTCATCGCCGAGATAGTCGCGTCCGTTGTCGGTAAACCAGAGCTGCTTCGTGAGCGGGTGCCAGGTGAAACCCACCGTGTTTCGCACGCCGCGGGCGAAGACTTCATGCCCGCTGCCATCCGCGTTCATGCGCGTGATGACGCCATAGTTGAGCTCATTGCAGACGTTGCAGGGAGCGCCGATCGGAACGTATAGCTTGCCGTCCGGACCGAAGGCGATGTACTTCCAGCCGTGGTGCCGGTCTCTCGGCAAGTCATCCCGCACGACTTTCGGCGCTTCAGGTCGCTCGAGCGTCGCTTCGATGCCATCGAAGCGCAGGATGCGGTTGATTTCGGCAACGTAGAGCGCGCCGTCTCGAAACGCGACGCCGTTCGGCATGTTCAATCGTTCGGCGATCACGCGCACGGTCGGCTTCGCGCCCGAGCCGGGCGTGCCGTTCACCGCATAGACCCGGTCCTTGCGCGTGCCGACGAAGATCGTACCCTTCGCACCGATCGCGAGGGAGCGTGCGCCGGGGACGTCGTCGGCGAACAGTTCGACTTTGAAGCCTGGAGGCGTCTTGAGGTTCGCCAGCACCTTATCGGTTGCGGGACTGGCTCCGGCGGTTAGCGAACCGAACGTAAGGAATATCGCGATGCCTAGCGAGGCGAGATTGCGCATTCACTACTCCTTTGTCGCACCGGCGCGAAGCGGCAGAAAGAGGAGCAGTGTAACCGCGGCCGCTCCCCAGCGGCTACGCGGAGAAAAGCGCGCCTGCGATCGAATGGCAGGCGCGCTCAACGGATCGGACTGAACGCTCGCGCCAGTCCGTAGTCGCTCAAACCTTCTCTTCGATACGGGCGGCCTTGCCCGTGCGCTCGCGCAGGTAGTAGAGCTTCGCGCGGCGCACGTTGCCGCGACGCTTGACCGTGATCGAACCGATCGTCGGGCTGTATGTCTGGAACACGCGCTCGACGCCTTCGCCGTGCGAGATCTTGCGCACGGTAAACGAGGAGTTGAGGCCGCGATTGCGCCGCGCGATCACGACACCTTCGTAAGCCTGGGCACGTTCGCGATCGCCTTCCTTCACTTTCACTTCCACGACGACGGTGTCGCCCGGCGAGAAATCCGGAATCTTCTTGTTCAGCGCTTCGCTTTCGAGCTTCTCAATGATGTTCATGGGTCACCATCCATTCAAACCTGGCAAAGACAAGTGGCGCCTTCACCGTGCTCAAGACGGCTTCTCGCTCGCGCGATGCTCCGTCACGTATTCATCCAGCAGCTCGCGCTGCTCCGAGCTCAGCGTCGCCGCGTCGATCAAGTCCGGCCGCCTCGCCCACGTGCGTCCGAGGGCCTGCTTGAGTCGCCAACGGCGAATCGCAGCGTGGTTGCCACCGACGAGCACCTGCGGCACCTCGAGCCCTTCGAACTCTTCGGGCCGCGTGTAGTGCGGCCAATCGAGCAGTCCCTCCGAAAAGGAGTCCTGCTGTGCCGAAGCGTCGTCGCCCAGCACGCCAGGCAAGAGCCTCACGACCGCATCGATCACCACTAGCGCGGGCAGCTCACCGCCCGAAAGCACGTAATCGCCGATCGAGATGCTTTCGTCGATCTCGAGCTCGATCAGCCGCTCGTCGACGCCTTCGTACCGCCCCGCGAGCAGCATCAACCCGGGCAAATCCGCCAACTCGCGAGCCTTCGCCTGCGTCAAACGCAGGCCATCGGCCGCGAGATAGATGGCCCGACTGCCGCTCGGTAGTCGCGCTTTCGCCGCGAGGATCGCGCTTCGCGTCGGCTCGACTTTCAACACCATTCCGGGGCCGCCGCCATACGGGCGGTCGTCCACCGTGCGATGCGCGTCGGTGGCGAAGTCGCGGGGGCTCGTCGCATTGACGCTGACCTGACCGCGTTCGAGCGCGCGTCCAAGCACGCCAACCTTGACCGCACTCGCGACGAACTCGGGAAACAGCGTCACCACCTCGATGCGCATACCCGTGCTCGCCTCACCAATCCGCTGCCCAATCGAAAACGATGCGCCCGACAGCGAGGTCGACTTTCACGATCCGATCCTTGACGAACGGAATCCAGTGCTCTCGCTCGCCGCGGACGACGACGATGTCTCCGGCGGGCGTCGTGCGGAAGTGATCGACTCGTCCGAGCACTTCGCCGTCGCGGCCGCGCGCCTCGAGTCCTTCGAGATCGCTCCAGTAGTACTCGCCGGGCGCGGGTTCCGGCATTTCGCTGCGTAGGACGCCTATTTCAGCGCCGACGTACAGCCTCGCCTCCTCCGGCGTCTCGATACCAGCGAGCTTCGCAAGCACCCCCTTTCCGGTGAGACGTCCCTCCTCGACCGTTACCGGCGACCACTCGCCGCCTCGGCGAATGCGCCAGCGAGCGTAGTCCAAGATGTTTGCGGTCGGATCCGTAAAGGATCGAACCTTGATCCAACCCCGCACCCCGAACGTTCCCGCAATCTTGCCCAGCGTGACGATGCGATCGCTCGTCCGCTCGTCGCGAGCCGGCTCGGGAACGTTCGCCGACTCGTCGCTCAAGCCAAAACCCCAGAATGCACACAAGGCGCCGCGAGCGCCTTGCGAGACGATGCTATGCGGCCGCAGCAGCCTGCTTTCGGTGCTTCTTCACGAGGCTCGCGACGCGCTCGGAAAGGCTCGCACCTTTGCTCACCCAGTAGTCGAC
>JAAYXG010000359.1 GCA_012516015.1 Lysobacteraceae bacterium
ACCATTTGGAGGCCCGCACCGTGTAGGTCGGAATTCATTCCGACGCCGTTGGATACCCGTAACCGTGTAGGTCGGAATTTATTCCGACACCTTCCTACGCAGTCGACGCTTCGCTCGACAGCTGCGGGATGACATCGAAGTGACCGGCGAGCACGAGCTCGGCTCGACCGGTCCGCCACCCCTGGCGCGCATCTCGCACCAGCGGCGAGGGTGAGAGGCGATAGCGCCGCACGACCGTACTCGCGGCGCCCGCCGCATCGAGCGCCGCGGCAAGCGCATATTCTTTGCGCGTCGCAGAGGTCAGCGGCGTCGCCGCGACGCGCACGCGCGCGACCGTGCGATTGCGCTCATCGTCGTTCGGTCCCTTCTCCAGAACATGAAGGCCGCTTTCCCCGCTCAAGATGCGATGCGCGCCGAACCCGCCCACGACGAGCCAGGGCGTCGTCGCGCCGGCAACAACGTGCTCGCTCAATTGCATGCGCCGCAAGCGCGCCCACTGCCGGTACATATCGATGAGCCGCGCGCACCATTCGCCGTGCTGGCTTGCATCGGCCGCGTGATCCAACGCGGGCTGCACGGCGAGCACGACCTCTTGCGGCGCATCCGCCAAGACATCGGCCACGCCTTGCTCGATGGTGACGAGCTGTTGAGCGAGGCGTGTCGCGAGATCGCGAGAATAGCGCTGCTTACCGGTCGCGCTGCGCGCAAGGCGATCATGCAAACGCATTGCCGTGGACATCGCGGCGCCGACACGATCCATGAGCGCATAGCGCGCGAGCACGCGATGTCGATCTTCCCGATCCCAGAAATCGCTCGCGGCCATTTCCCCAACGAGCCGCGTATGCAGCGCCTGCCAATCCGATCTGTCCGGGAGCGCTCGATACTGTGCCGTTGCCGCATCGAGCACCTCGAATTCCTCCGCGGTTCCTTCTGAACGCAGCGCGATCCGCTGCACCGTCGGACCGGTCTCCTCCTCGGGCGCTGCTTCGAGCGCCGACGGACCGCTCGGCGCGTCGGGATCGACGAACTCGACCTGGATCGCGTTGCCGTCGCTGCGCACGAACAAGAACTGATCGCCTTCCGGAATGCGATGCTCGACCATCGTTGCGGCAAGCGGCGCGAGCACGTGCTGATCGATCGCCCGCTTGAGCGGCCGGGCGCCCATCGCCGGCGAGAATCCTTTGTCGAGCAGGAACTCGAGCGCCGAGGACTCCCACTCGATCGCCCATTCGCGATGACGCAGTCCGCGGCGCTCGACGACGCGTTGCAGCTCCTTCGCGAGGATGCCTCTCATCAAGTCGCGCGTGAGCGGTTTGAACACGATGACGTTGTCGAGCCGATTCACGAACTCTGGACGAAGGCTCTGGTTGACCGCGCGCATGACTTGCTCGTTCGAGAACGCGCTCGCATTCGGTGCGAACCCGAGTCCGGCCGACTGATGCGCCGTCGCGCCGAGATTCGACGTCAGAATGATGATCGTGTGGCGGAAGTCCGCCGTGCGCCCGGCCGCATCGGTGAGCCTTCCGTCGTCGAACACTTGCAGGAACAGGTCCCAGATCGAGGGATGCGCCTTCTCGAACTCGTCCAACAAGACGACGGCGAACGGCTGCTTGCGAATGCGTTGCGTGAGCGACTCCGTGTCCGGCTCGTGCGCTTCTCCCAGAATCTTCCGCGTCGCCTCGGGGTGCTGAAACTCGCTCATGTCCAAGCGCACGAGACGATCGGCGGCGCCGAAGAGATACGCGGCGAGCGTCTTCGCGAGCTCCGTCTTGCCCGTGCCGGTCGGGCCCGCGAACAGGAAGACCCCGATCGGACGCGTCGGATCGGTGAGTCCCGCCTTCAGCATCGCGATTCGATCGACGACGGCGTCGACAGCTTCGCGCTGGCCGATCACGCGGCGCGAAAAGAACTCGCGCATCTCTCCGAGATCGACGCGCTCGCGATCGTCCAGCACGGAACGCGGCATGCCGGTTTGTTGCGAGAGCGTCGCGAGCAAGTGCTCGCGCTCGAGCTGCGTTGCGCCGTTTGCGACCGCGTGTTGCGCCCCGAGCTTGAGCAGGTCGAGCACGGCGCCCGGCATCTGATCCGAGCCGAGGTAGTAGCGCGCCATGTGAATCGCGGCATCGGTCGTGCCGTCCGCGACATCGATACCGAGGACCTCCGTCATACGAACGCTGAAGTCGCTCACGAGCTTCTGCAACTGCGGCTCGCCGAGCGGGCGTAGACGAACGATCTCGACGGCGCTGCGCAGCGCCGGCTTGCGCTGCAGGATGTTCGTGAGACCGCTCGAGGTCGTCTCGCTGAGGACGATGATCTTGCCGGATGCGATGGCCGGAAAGATCTGATCGAGAATGCTGGCGGCTTGCGATCGGTGCGCACCGCTCATGGCAAGCTGCAGCAGATCGGGGACGTACCAGAGGACGCGCTTCTCGGCGGCGAGCTCGGTCGCGATGCGCCGCAGCCGCTCTTCGAGCTGGCCGATGTACTCTTGCCCCGCCATGAGGCTGGCGGCACCCGCCTCGAAAACACTCCACCCTTGCTCCATGCAACGAGCGGCGAGCAGCCGCAAGAACGCGCTCTTGCCGGTGCGCGGATCGCCGACTGCGAGAATCGAGCGAGGCGGTACGTGATGAATGCAGGAATCGGCGATCGCGATCTGATCGCTGATGGCTTCGTGCTCGACGAGCAGTTGTTGATCGAGATCCGCTTCCCAAAACCGCCCGAACGATTGCAGGAATGGCCGATCGAGCGTCGCCGTGCGCCAGCGCGAGAGTTGCTCGAGCATCTGGGTCGCGCTCGGATGCTGAATGTTCCGCAACACCGCCTCGGCGCTTTCGACATCCTTCGGTTGCAGCGTCCTCAGCGCGTCGCCGAAGCCGATCTCGTCCCCAATTTCGAGGCGCTGCGCGAAGTGCTCCGCGAACAGACTCGGCACGACGATATTGTCCGCCCACCACTCCGGACATTGGAGCAGCAACGCACCGACCGGCGGGCGCTCGGCCAACCCGAGCACGTACTGAAGTGCGAAGTGCAGGGGCCAGGGGCGAACATGGCGGAACCCAGCCGTCAGCGTCGACGCGATTTCCGCGCCATCCGTTCGCTCGCACAAGGCGGCGTACGCCACCGCCGAGAGCATCCAATTCGCACCGTTCGCGTAGTCGGCCACGGTCGCGATCGGCACGGCGTCGGAACGCATCAGCGCGACGGCTTTGCGAAAAGTCTCGTTGTCTACTAGATCCTTCGGATGCGCGCTTGCCTCACCGACCGCATCCAGCTCGGCTGTCATTCTTTGAAGTTGCGCGAGCGGCGCATCGCCCGGTGTCGAAGCGTTGTTAGGCGTCGTAGAACCAGGAGCTGCCGCCACCTTCGCGAGCTTGGCGCGCAACAGCCACAGCAACCCGACGGTCAGGACGCCTAGGGCGAATCCGATGAAGGTATCCATCCGCCTATGTTATCGGCGATACATGGGTGTGGGTCGGAATTATTCCGACATGTCCTCGTCGGATTAAAATCCGACCTACATGGACATAGGCAAGCCGTGTTTGTAGGTCGGAATTCATTCCGACACCTTTAGTCGGATTAAAATCCGACCTACACGGACGTAGGCAAGCCCGTGTTTGTAGGTCG
>JAAYXG010000360.1 GCA_012516015.1 Lysobacteraceae bacterium
CCCCGGCGCCGACATGCTGGCACGCATCGCGGAAACGAGATCTCCCGAACCCATGAGCACGGGCTCGCCGGTTTCGAGATCCGTCGCAAGCGCTCGAAACGGCGTCGGGAGATCGTCGAAGTCTTGAATTTCGGCAACGCCGATCGTCGCACGACGCAGCACCTGTTCGAGCTTCTGTCCCTGGATCAGCCCGCGGGGCAGCACGAATCCGCGATCGGTGACTCCGAGCGCGTAGCGAACGAGAAAGTTGCGATCGTCCTGCTTGCGCCGAAAACCGAGCTCTTCTCGTGGCGGACGATCCTGGAATGCATCTTGCCAGTTCAAGGAGCGAATGAGCCGGTCGATCTCCTCGCCCGAATGCCCCGCCGCATAGAGCCCGCCGACAACGGCACCCATGCTCGTCCCGGCGATCGCGTCGATCGGAACTCGCATCTCATCGAGCACCTTGAGTACCCCGACGTGCGCGGCACCGCGTGCACCTCCGCCGCTCAACACGAGACCTACGCGGGGGCGCTGCTCCTCGGCGCACACGACATCGGCCGTGAGGATGGTCAGCATCAACAGGCAGAGCGTGCGGGCGATACGTACCATCGTGGAAGAGCTGCCTCAGTGTTCCATCGAGCCTACGCAACAAACCGACGCTAGGCCAAGCGGTCGTTGCCTTTCGCCGTCGGAGCGCGCATGTCGAACGTTCATGGCCGAAGGATACGTAAGCAGCGCACGAAGGTGAAAGCAGAAAGAAGTCTGCATGTGTTTCGACTCGCGGAGTCGTTGTCGACTCACGCACCCGGCGCCGTTACGTACGCGTGCCCTCGGATCGAAACCGACTTGACCAGCACCCAAACCGTCGTTCCGATACGCAGCGCGAGCGCCGCTGACGCTGCCCGAGTGACACGCGCAAGCACGACGGGCCCGCCCAGATCCACGTGCACGAGATCCGTATCGGGATCGTCGGCGGCAATGCGCGAAACGATGCCTTTCAGCACATTGCGCACGCTCATTCCCTCTGGCCGCACGGTGGCCAAGATCACGTCGCGCGCAAGGAGCTGGATTCTCACCTGCGCACCCGGACGCACACCGCGCAAGGACAGGTTGACGACATTGTCGCCGACTCGGACCGCTGCAAGACCAGTGCTCTCATCTGCGAGCTCCACCGTCCCGAGAAGCACTGCGCCAACGGCATCGGCACCGATGATCGCCCGCAAAGCGGGGTGAAGACTGACTGCGTCCAGCGTACCCTGCGTGACCGCCCTGCCGTCGCTCATCAACACCACGTGCGTGGCGAGCCGCAACACTTCCTCGAATTGATGGCTGACGTAGATCATCGGGATCGCGAGCTCATCGCGCAGTCGTTCCAGGTAAGGAAGCACTTCTTCGCGGCGCGCTGCATCCAAAGACGCGAGCGGCTCATCGAGCAACAGCACTCTCGGCTGGGCGAGCAGCGCGCGCCCGAGCGCGACGCGTTGACGCTCGCCCCCCGACAACTGATGCGGCCTTCGCCGCAACAATGCTTCGAGCCCGAGAAGCTGCACGACCGAGTCGAAGCGAAGGCGCACTTCCACTCCGCGGGCACGGCGAAACCCGTAGTTCAAGTTGCCCGTCACATCGAGGTGCGGGAACAAGCGCGCTTCTTGGAACACGTAGCCGATGCGCCGATTCTCGCTGCGCACGTAGACGTTTGCGCGACTATCTTCCAACACGACGCCGTCTACCTCGATATAAGAGCTGTCCGCTCGCAGCAAACCCGCCACGGCGTTGATGAGCGTCGTCTTACCGCACCCCGATCTGCCGAAAAGCGCGACGATCCCGGGCGCACGCTGTTCGATCTCGACATCGAGCGTGAAATTCTCGCGCTTGAGCGCCAGCCGAATCTTGAACATCAGCGTCCCAAGATTCGCCGCACTCGCCGCGCCAGCCATTCCGCCGTCAGCAGACCCAGCAATCCGAGCAGAATGGAAACTGTCGCGAGCCGTGCCGCCAAGGCATCGCCGCCCGGCGTCTGAAGCGCCGTGTAAAGCGCAA
Organism: Lysobacteraceae bacterium; assembly: GCA_012516015.1. Classification (GTDB taxonomy): domain Bacteria; phylum Pseudomonadota; class Gammaproteobacteria; order Steroidobacterales; family Steroidobacteraceae; genus Steroidobacter. Next base: position 2,023 of record JAAYXG010000360.1, read on the forward strand.
GAGGTAGCGTGCGAGTCTCACCGGGGATGTTGGATGCGAATGTAATGACCGCACCGAACTCGCCGAGCCCCGCGGCAAAGGCGATCACCGAACCGGCGAGCACGCCAGGGAGCATGAGCGGCAAGGTGATCGTGAAAAAGCGGTCCCACGGTCCCGCGCCGAGCGTACGTGCCGCATCTTCCAACCCGGGATCGATGCCTTCGAGCGAAAGGCGTATCGCGCGGACGACGAGCGGAAACGACATGACAGCGGTCGCGAGCGCCGCGCCGCTGCTCGTGAATACGAGCTGGATGCCGAAATACTCGTCGAGCCAGCGCCCCAACGGTCCGCGCACTCCGAATAGCACGAGAAGCAGATAGCCGACGACGACGGGCGGGAGCACCAGGGGCAAATGCACGAGCACGTCGAGCAGCATCTTTCCACGGAGACGAGGCCTCGCGAGCAGCCACGCCACTGCGATCGCGAACGGCAAGCCAAAGAGCACGCTCCGTAGCGCCACGGATAAGCTCAAGCGGATCGCGTCCAGTTCGGCTGCAGTCATAGGAGGAACGAAAGTTGCTCTCGCGAGCCTACAAAGGAGTCGGGCCCACGTATAGACGCAGCATAGCCAACTTACCTGCGCGGACTTAAGATGAGGGACGCACCGCGAGGTCGAACGAATCAGAGGTTCAGCAGATGAAGATGAGAGCGATCACCGCCATTGTTGCCACGGCGCTTCTGAGTGCCCTCTCACACGCGGATTGCGTGTATCCGCGAGCCCCAGGCAGCGCGCCGGATGGATTGACCGCCACGGAACAGGAAATGCTCGAGGGCATGCAGGCGGTCAAGGATTACAACGAGCGTGTGACTCAATACCTCGAGTGCCTCGAGAAAGAGACCAACGAGCGCATCGAAG
>JAAYXG010000361.1 GCA_012516015.1 Lysobacteraceae bacterium
CGGCTCGATGCGCGTACGTGTGCTCTGCGAGGATTCGCGAGCGCGCCGCGTCGCCGATCGCGCGCGCGGCTTCGGGAGTCGTTCTCTCGAGCACTTCGATGACTTCTTTTCCGGATCCGACGCACAGCACTTCGCGTCCCGGCTCCAGGAACGCTTCGATTCCTTCCCAGGTGTCGCACACCAGACAAGCGGCCGCGCCCGCGGCTTCGAAGATCCGCGTCGGCGGCGAATACCCCGTCCGCGCCATGCTGTCGCGATTGATGTTGATGACGATGCGCGGCGTGCAGTTGAACGCATTGTGATCGCGCGTGTAGACATGTCCCACGTAGCGGACGTTCGACGGCAGCTCGATGCCGTCGCCCCAACCGCTTCCTCCGAGAACGAAGCTGCGGTTTCCGAGACGTCGCGCGGGCTCGAGGAAGAACGCCTGAACACGTGCCTCGCGATCGGGCAGTCGATTGCCGAGGAAGGCCATCGCTCCCGCGAAGCGCTCATCCCGCGGCACGGGATAATGCGTTGCCGGGTCGAGGGCGTTGTAGATCGGCACGCATTCACGGGCACCGAGCTGCTCGTATTCCTCCACGACGGGCGGACCGCCCCCGTACGTCAACACGAGATCGTAGCGACCAACCTGCACGCGGAAAGGGTCGCGCGCATCGTTGCGCATGCGCTCGAGCGTCGCCGGCGCGTCGACGTCCCAAAAGATCGTCATCGTGCTAGCGCTTGCAAGAAGCGGAATCTCCGCTTCCAAGTACGCATCGAACACGCCGACTCCGCTCGCCTTCACCACGATGTCGGCATCGGAAGCATCCTGAAGCGCCCTTTGCACGCCATCGTCCGTCGCCGGATAGACAACGACGCGCGCCCACTCGGGATCCGCCATATCGCGATGCTGCTGACGCTGATACGCGTCGGGCTCGTAGAACACGATATCGACGCCGCATTCGTGCAGCGCACGCAGAACCCCGCGGTAGTACGTCGCAGCGCCGTTCCAATACGCCGAGACGAGGCTCGAGCCGAAGATCGCCAAGGTCGGTTTCGAATGCATGCCGACTCCCTACCCCTCTCCCGCTGCCATGAGACGGGGAACCCCATCGCGCCGCGCCGTTCTCTCGGGAGCAACGCCGAGGTCGGCGAGAATGTCGAAGAGCTCATCGACGCGGTGCCGGCACGTGTGTCGCGCGGAGATCGTCTCGAGACCTTGCTGCGAGATGCTTGCAGCCAGCTCGCCGTCGCAGAGGAGCGCGCGCATGCACTCCCGCATCTGGTGGCCGTCTTTCGCAACGAGGTAGTCGAATCCAGGCCGGAATAGATTCTCGCTGTCGCGCCATGGTGCGGAGATGAGCGGGATGCCGCACGCTAGCGCTTCGAACATACGTATCGTTGGCACGCCGACGAGCTTCTCAGCGTAAGCACGCCGCGGCACATGCACGGTCATCGAATAGCGCGCGAACAGCTCGGGTACGCGATAGTTCGGAATCCAACCGCCATACTCGATTCCCGCATTCTCGAGCGCCTCGAGCGCACGCCGCGGATAGCGCACGCCGTGGACCTTCGCCTCGAGCCGCAGCTCACGTACCGGATCGATGAGAAACTCGTGCAACTCCGACGTGCGCTCCTCGTCGCCCCAATTGCCGATCCAAACGAGATCGCCTTCTCGTTCGCCCGCCTTTCGCGGATGGAAGCGGCGCAGGTCGGCCGCTTCGTGCCATACCCACGCAGATCGCGCCCAGCCGTTCTCGACGTATCGATCGGCAACAGTCCGACCGAATGCGAGCACACCGGCATAGTGCTCGAGATCGAGCGCGTTCATGCCGTTCGGATCGGTCACGCTCCGATGATGCGTGTCGTGAAAAAAAGCGCGACATCGTGAAGTGCGTGCATGTTCTCCGACGCGCCGGATGAGCTCCGGCTCGTTCCACTCGTGCACGATCGCAACGTCGGCGCCGTCGAGCGCACGGTCGAGATCGAGTGCGCTCAATGAATAAAGGCGTCCCTCGAGCTCGGGATAGACGCGCGCAACCTCATCGCAGGCCGCCTGTCCGTGGTCGGCGAGCAGATTGTTGCGACTCCATCCTTCCTCCGGCTCGTACACCACCGCGCGATGACCTCGCGCGACGAGCTCGCTCGCGACGCCGCGGAGGAAGTGCGCATTGCCGTGATTCCAGTCGGAAACGAGCGAATGATAGAAAAGGACGAACTTCATGCGACGGAACGCTCCCGTACGGGTCCGCTCGATAGCTGCCGATACAATGCGCAGTACGCCTCACCCATCCTCGACGTCGACAGCGTGGCTGCGCGTCGGCGCGCGAGACGACCCAAGCGCACGCGCTCGTGCGGCGTATCGATCAGGAGACGCAACGCGCCTTCGATGTTCGAAGGCTCACGAGCATCGACATAAATCGCGGCATCGCCCCAGATCTCGCGCAGCGTTGCAATATCCGATAGCACGAGCGCACACCCGGCGTGTGCCGCTTCGAGCACCGCAAGGCCGAACGGTTCGTAATGCGCCGGATGCACGAAGATCGAGGCGCGCGCGAGCCATTGAGCAACCTCATCGTCGCCGCGCTTGCCGATGCAGTGAAGCACGTCTGTCCGAGCTTCTCGGCCGTCGGGAGAGCGGGCATCGCCCGCCACGAAGATCGGCCACGCAATGCGCGGCGCGACGAGATCGAGCGCACAGAGATTCTTCGCGTCGTCCCAGAGCCTGCCGCTTGCAAAAATGATCGGCTCCTTAGCCGGGACGCGTGCCGCCGCGAGCGGCGCCGTGCGTGCGTTGGAGATGACGCGAGACGGCACATCGAACTCGTAATGTCGATGCAGCTCGTGCAAGAAGGCCCTCGTCGGCGCCACGACGACGTCCGCTCGGTTGAGGCCCGCCGCCACCCTGTGGCGATAACGTTCCCATGAAGAAGACGGCGGTTCGGTCCCGCGTACCGCGTGCCACCACGAATACACACAAGAATGTGCGACGACGAGAACGGGTTTCCGCCAGGGCAGCGCCGCATGGGCGAATCCATTCAGATGAACGAGATCGATCCGCTCTCTCGCTGCGAGCGCGAGCAGCCACGCGCCCGCGCACGCGACGTCATCCCAGGGATCGTCCATCCATTCGAGACGATAGCTCGTGCAATGCAGCGTGACGTTTGTAAGCCGCTCGGCCTGAGCGCGCTGCGGCTCGGTGGGTTCCGGTCCCATCGTCGCGAGCGCAACGTCCACGCCGTGCACGGACAACGCACGACACAACTCGAGCGCATAGGTCCACACACCACCGACGGCGTCCGCAGTCATGAGCACGTTCATGCGCCGTACGCCTCGTCGATGAGTCGGGCACCGGCAAGAATGCCCTCCGTGCCCTCGCCGAACGAGGAATCGACGCGCAGACGATCGATCCATGCCGATAGCGCACCTGGGCCCCAATCGTCGAGCGACTTCCCGAGCAACTCGTGTTGGTTGCCGCGGCACAGCCAAAGTTCGAAATCCAGAAAGGAGCCATTGAGATTGCGCCACACGGCGCCGCCGCGCGTGCCATGAAGATGCATGCCGATCTTCGCATCGGCGCCGATCTGCGCGTTCCAGGAACAAGCGATGCGCACGATACCGCCACTCTCCTCCGCGAGCTCGACGAACGCGAGGTCCTCGACATCGGCGCGCGTGGCGAGACGCCCTTGCGCGAAGAGGCGTTGGGCGGTCACGCGCATACCGGGTACGCCTTGGAGCCAGAGCGCGAGATCGATGAGATGAACGCCGAGATCGAGCAAGCAGCCGCCGCCGGAGTGCGCACGATCGAAACACCATTGCTTGTCGGGCGCATACGCATTGTGAAACTCGAGATCGATCGCGAGGATCGACCCGAGGTCGCTCGCAAGAATGCGCTCGCGCAGCTCGGCCATGCCGCGCACGTGCCGATAGCTATAGTCCACCGCGAGCAGCCGGTCGGCCGCGCGCGCCGCATCGATGATGCGCGCGGTGTCGCGCGCGTCGATCGCGAGCGGCTTCTGGCAGAACACGGGAATGCCGCGCGATAGACAAGCGATGGCCTGCTCCGCATGGTGCGCGTTCGGCGTCGCAATCACGATGCCGTCGAGATCCTGCTCGATGAGCGATTCGAACCCGTCGTGCACCGTCGCATGCGAATACTGCGCGCGCGAGGCTTCGAGCCGCTCGACATCCGCATCGCACAATCCGACCACTCGCGCCTCGCCGCGCGCGGCGATCGCGTCCAGTCGCTTACGCCCGATCCATCCAAGACCGACGAAGCCCAGTCGCGGCGCCGGTGCGGACGCGGCATGCAACGTAGGTCGCGCGCTCACGAGCTCGTACCCATTCGCACGATTGCCTTCATGAACCCGTCGGGCCTCGAGCGGGCGAGCTCGAAGGCCGCATCGATCGAGGCGAGCGGCAGCTCGTGCGTCAATAGCGGGAACGGATCCATCTCGCCCGCCAGAATCGCTGCAATGGCGCGCTCCACTCCGCTCACGTAGCGTGCCGTGACGCGCTCGTGCGCATTCACGACATCGAGCGCGCGCCAATTCCACTGCTGCATGTCGACCCGGCGCGGGCCGTCCTGGTGATACCCTGCAATCACGAGCCGCCCATACTCGGCTGCCAACGCGCTCGCAAGATCGAGCGCCTCTTGACTCCCGACGGCCTCGATGACGCGATCGTATCCTCGCCCGCTCGAGCGAACCCAAGCGCGATCGCGGGCTTCATCGGCATCGCTCGTTGCGAACGTCTCGCGTGCCCCCATACGGCGTGCGATCTCGAGCGCGTAGGC
>JAAYXG010000362.1 GCA_012516015.1 Lysobacteraceae bacterium
AGCGCACGACAGTACGAGCACCGTGGATAAGCAACACTCGCAAGCAGCGATCACCATTCTTGGTGATGCTGCCGAGCTGAACGCGACCGCCCGTACTGTTCTGTCGTGGCACTAAACCGGCCCAAGCGGAACACTGGCGTGCAGAAGCGAACTGCTGAGCGTGTCCGATGCTGGCAAGTAGCGCAGGCGCGATGGTCGGGCCAATGCCGGGGATCGTGCGCAGCCGATCGTATGCTGGATCTTCAGAGGCGAGTGCTGTAATCCGCTTCATGATCTTCACGTGTTCCTCTGTGAGGTCGCGAACCTGTTGAAGAAGGTTTTTGAGTTCTTCCCGCGCAATCGGTGAGAGATCATTCTGTGCATCGGCGAGCGCTATGGGCAATTGCTCTAGCAGCGCCTCGCGACTTTTCGCGAAGTTCACACCGTACTCGCGAGCGAGCCCGCGTATCTGATTGATGATCGCGGTGCGCTGCGCGACCAACCGCTCTCGGATCCGCCCGAGCAGTTGCAGATCCTGCTGCGCAACGGTCTTGACCGGAACGAAGTGAACATTGGGCCGTAGTGCCGCTTCAGCGATGCTCACCACGTCGTGCGCGTCGCTCTTGTGGACCCGGCGAAAGGCCTTCGCGTGCTGCGGCGGCACCAAGCGGACCTCGTGCCCGAGCGCGATGAGCCGACGACCCCAGTAGTGCGCCGCGGAGCAGGCCTCCATCGCCACGATCGTTGGTTCGAGCTGCTGAAGCGCTTCTGCGAATTTCGCCGGCGAGAGCTTGCGGTTGTAGAGAATTTTCCCGTGCTCATCGAGCGCACCCATCTGATAGCAGCGCTTTGCCAGATCGATCGCAACGAGTTTAATCTTGTTCATGGTGGACTCCTCTCTCTGGTGCCTTCACAACACCAATTCTGACGCACACCCACCGTCAGAAGTGAGGGAGGCGTCCATCTCAACACCCATCCGTTGACTGTTTGCCGCTCACGCGCCACTCTTTCGAGCGCTCATGGCGGAGAAGCGGTCGACACTCATCTCCTCGACACGCGGCGGCGACGATCCGCCGCTTTGGTGGCTCTATCTTCTCGCATGCAAGGACGGCCGGACGTACGCCGGCATCGCGCTCGACGTCGATGCGCGCTTCCAGTTGCATCTCGCCGGCAAGGGCGCGCGCTTCACGCGCTCGAACCCGCCGCTCGAAGTGCTCGGCGCGCAGCCGTTCGCGACGAGGTCGGATGCGCTGAAAGCGGAAGCGGCGCTCAAGAAACTTCCGCGCGAGAAGCGTCTGGCATGGGCGCGTCGCTTCACGAAGCGCGCAAACGAAAAATAATCGTGCGAACACACTGCAAGTCGCGCTCACTCCCGCTACACTTTGCGCAACCGCGCGCGTGCAGAGAGCCGCTCGCCGCGAGATCGTTCCGAGGGGTCAGATCGAATCGATGAACACAGCCGAGACCACGCGCGAGTCCGCGTTCGAGATTCGTTTCGGTCAGGTCGGTCTGGCACAGGTTCGTGCCCTCTCATTGGACGCAAAGGCGCTGCAAGAGCAGCTCGCCGCTCGCCTCGCCGCCGCTCCCCAACTCTTCGATCGCACCGCCGTCTGCCTCGATCTGAGTGCGCTCGAAAAGGAGCCCGAGGCTGCACAAGTACGCGCGCTCCTCGAGGCGATTCGACGTGCCGGCATGTGCCCGGTCGGTCTGGCCCATGGCACGGCGACGATCGAAGCGATTGCACGATCGCTCGATTTGCCGGTGCTCACGCAGTTTCGAGTGCAAGCGAAGCTGGGACATCTCGCTTCGCCGCAGAGGGAAGCGCCGAAGCCCGCAGCACCGGCGGCTCCCCAACCGGAAGCCGAGGGTTTCAGCACCCCGACTTTGATGCACCATCACCCGGTGCGCTCGGGCCAGCGCGTCTACGCGCGTCATCGCGATCTCGTCGTCACGTCGGTTGTGGGTGCCGGCGCGGAGGTCATCGCGGACGGGTGCGTACATATATATGGAGCCCTGCGCGGCAAGGCCGTCGCGGGTGCGCGCGGGGAAGTGACGGCGCGCGTGTTCTGCCAAGAATTCCAGGCCGAGCTGGTGTCGATCGCCGGCGTGTTTCGCGTGTTTGAAACGATCCCAGCCGAGCTTGCCGGCAAGCCCGTGCAAGCCTGGTTGGACGGGGACGATTTACGTTTCGCGAGGATCGGAGCATGACTTTAGAAACGACGGTTCAGCCGCAAGCGGAAGAAGACAATGCAGTGCGACCGGCGCCCGCGCCGGTCGCGGATCCAACCCCATCACGAACGGGAGCTTCAAAGTTGACCGAGATCATCGTCGTGACCTCGGGCAAGGGCGGCGTGGGCAAGACGACCACGTCGGCGAGCCTTGCCAGCGGGTTAGCCCGACGCGGTAAGAAGGTCGCCGTGCTCGATTTCGATATCGGACTTCGCAACCTCGATCTCATCATGGGATGCGAGCGGCGGGTGGTCTACGACTTCGTCAATGTGATCCAAGGCGATTGCACGCTCAAGCAGGCGCTGATCAAGGACAAGCGCCTCGATTCGCTGTTCATCCTCGCCGCATCGCAAACGCGCGACAAGGATGCGCTGAACGTCGAAGGCGTTCGTCGCGTGCTGGACGAGCTCATCGCCGACGGCTTCGACTACATCGTGTGCGACTCGCCGGCCGGCATCGAAAAGGGTGCGCACCTCGCGATGTACTACGCCGATCGCGCGATCGTCGTCGTCAATCCCGAAGTGTCCTCGGTCCGCGACTCGGATCGCATTTTGGGGCTGCTCTCGAGCAAGACGTACCGCGCGGAGAAAGGCGAGTCGAAGGTGAAGGAACACCTGCTTCTCACACGCTACAGCCCGCGCCGTGTCGGCACCGGAGAGATGATGAGCGTCGATGACGTCAAAGAGATTCTCGGTATCGACGTGATCGGCGTGATCCCGGAATCGCCCGATGTCCTATCCGCCTCGAACGCGGGCACGCCCGTGATCCTCGCCGGCGAAAGCGAGGTTGCGGATGCGTACGAAGACGCCGTCAAACGCCTGCTAGGCGAAGACTTGCCGTTGCGATTCCTGCAAGAGCCAAAGCGCGGCCTC